>JAGLKH010000294.1 GCA_023141985.1 Flavobacteriaceae bacterium
TACTTCGAGCTGTGATAGCATCTGCAAGTAATGACCATAGACTTGGTGCAAACGAAGCACCTCCAGCTATTATTTCGATTTTTATTGGTGCACAATTGACCAAAATATTAGGAGAATTAGAAGGTGTAACTAAAGGAAAGTTATCACCTGAAGAAAAAACAGATCTTAAATTAAACGTCGTAGGTAAAATTCCAGATGTTTTATTAGATAATACGGATAGAAATAGAACATCACCTTTTGCATTTACAGGAAATAAGTTCGAGTTTAGAGCAGTTGGCTCTACAGCAAATTGTGCAAAACCAATGAAAGTATTGAATACAATAGTTGCAAAACAATTAAAAGATTTTAAAATTGAAGTTGATGCGTTGATCGAGACCGAAGATTTAAAGAAGGATGAAGCCATATTCAACGTCTTAAGAGAATATATCAAAGCCTCAAAAAATATTTTATTTGAAGGTAATGGTTATAGTAAAGAATGGGAAATTGAAGCTAAAAAGAGAGGTTTAAGCAATAATAAAACAACTCCTAAGGCTTTAAAAGCTAAAATTTCTAAAAAATCAATTGCATTATTTGAAGAAATGAATGTTATGAGCAAGGTTGAAACTGAAGCACGATATGAAATTGAAGTTGAAGAATATACCATGCGAATTCAAATTGAAGCACGTGTATTAGGTGATATTGCTGGCAATCATGTTGTGCCAACAGCTGTTCGTTATCAAAATATGTTAATCGAAAATGTTTCAGGATTAAAAGACATCTTTGGAAAAGATTTTGAAGTGCATGCTAAAGAACAAATTAGTTTAATTAAAAAAATATCTGAACATATTGAGGCTATTCATTCAAAAGTTGAAAAGATGATTAATGCTCGTAAGAAAGCAAACAAAATAGAAGATATTGAAGCAAAAGCAGAAGCATATTGTTTTAAAGTGAAACCATTTTTTGAAGATATAAGATATCATTGTGATAAGCTGGAACTCATGGTTGATGACGAGCTTTGGCCATTAACAAAATATAGAGAGTTGTTATTTACGAGATAGTTTATAATTAAAACAAAAACTCACTTCCTGTGAGTTTTTTTTATATGTATTTTTGCCAAAAGAAAATGACAATCATTTATGGAAATTAGTAAGCGATATGCACAACGAGGTGTTTCGGCATCAAAAGAGGATGTACACAATGCCATCAAAAATATAGATAAAGGTTTATTTCCAAAAGCGTTTTGTAAAATCGTTCCGGATTACCTTACAAACGATAATGAATATTGTTTAGTTATGCATGCAGATGGTGCAGGAACTAAAAGTTCGCTAGCTTACATGTATTGGAAAGAGACTGGAGATCTTTCAGTTTGGAAAGGCATTGCTCAAGATGCTTTAATTATGAATATTGATGATTTACTTTGTGTTGGAGCAACAGATAATATCATGCTATCTTCAACTATTGGAAGAAATAAAAACCTGATTCCCGGAGAAGTTATCTCAGCCATTATAAACGGAACCGAAGAATTAATTTCAGAATTAAAAGATTTTGGAGTTACCATTCATTCAACAGGTGGAGAAACGGCTGATGTTGGTGATTTAGTAAGAACTATTATAGTAGATTCTACTGTAACTGCAAGAATAAAACGTAGTGATGTTATTGATAATGCAAATATAAAAGCTGGCGATGTTATTGTAGGATTGTCATCTTATGGCCAAGCCTCATATGAGAAGGATTATAATGGAGGCATGGGAAGTAATGGATTAACATCAGCAAGACATGATGTGTTTCATAAGTATTTAGCCGAAAAATACCCTGAAAGTTTTGATGCTTCAGTGCCAGAAGAATTAGTCTATTCTGGTAACACTAAACTTACAGATACTGTTAAAGACTCTCCAATTAATGCTGGTAAATTGGTTTTATCGCCAACAAGAACCTATGCACCAATTATAAAAACCATACTTTCCAAATACAATAGCTCTAAGGTTCACGGAATGATACATTGTAGTGGTGGTGCACAAACTAAAATCCTCCATTTTATAGATAGTCTTCATATTATAAAGGACAATATGTTTCCTGTTCCACCTTTGTTTAAATTAATTCAAGAACAATCAAAAACTGATTGGAAAGAAATGTATCAGGTTTTTAACTGCGGTCATCGTATGGAATTGTATACATCTCCAGAAATTGCTGAAGACATTATCAAAATTTCTATGATGTATAATGTTGATGCTCAAATAATAGGAAGGGTAGAATCTTCTAAAGAAAAGAAACTAACAATAAAAAGCGAGTTTGGCGTTTTTGATTACTAGAAAACTTTTATTAATAATTTAGTGATGTTTGCAAATTTTATTAAACAATATGCAATAGTATTTTTTTTAATCCTATGTGCTAATTCTTTCGGACAACAAGATACTATTAAAGTTAAGGTTGATAGTTTAAAAATTCAAAAAGACAGTATTGTTTCCAATTGGCAAAAAATAAATAAAGCCAGTTTAGATGTTAGCGAAGTCGCTTTTGTGAATTGGAATGCTGGAGGGTCTAACTCTATTTCGGGCTTATTAGGTTTAGAAATAGTAAGGAATTATAAAAAAAACCATATGGTGTGGGAAAATCGTGCCGTAGTACGATATGGTATTAATAAACAACAAGGTCAAGAGATTAGAAAAACGGATGATTTATTTGAAGTTTATTCTACATTTGGATTTAGAAAGGATACGATTTCAAATTGGTATTACTCAATAAATTTTAGTTTTAAAACCCAATTTGCTAATGGTTTTAATTATTCAAATAACGATCTTCAACCAATATCAAAATTCATGGCACCCGCTTATGTGTTTTTAGGTGCCGGAACGGTTTATAGCCAAGAAAACAATAAATTTTCGGTTTATTTATCGCCTTTAACTATAAAATCAACTTTCGTTTTAGACCAGGATTTAGCAGATGCTGGTGCATTTGGTGTTACACCGGCTACTTTTGACGATTTAGGTAATAGGCTAACTAAAGGAAAAAATCTGAGAAGGGAAGTTGGAATTTTGGTAACAAGTAAATACGAATCAGAAGTCGCAGAAAATATTTCTATTAGAAGCCTCGTAAGTTTGTACACCGATTATTTTAATAATTTTGGCAATGTAGATATAGATTGGGAAGTGAATTTTAATTTTAAAGTGAATAACTTCGTTCATGCTACTTTAGGGTCTCATTTAAAATATGATGACGATATTAAAATCACCACAGATTTAGATGAAGATGGTGAGTTAGAAGTTTCTGGGGCTAAAGTACAGTGGAAACAAATATTAGGTCTTGGCGTTTTAGTCGACTTTTAAATTTTCAGGAAAAACCGATAATTGCAAAATTATCGCCATTCCGATAGGCAACATTATAACTTTTGTTGCCAAAACAGCATTTGCTTCTTTTGAAAGTCCTTCGGGATGAAAAAATAGAATAGTGAGAACAAATAATAATGGTCCTAAAACGGAATCAAATTTTTTTAAAGGTGAGCTTTGCATACTTTAATATTGGGTAAGCAAAATACAATTTTGGCAGTTTAGTTTCCAAAAATCATATAAATTCTTTTATAACTATTATAAAAGTAATTGTAATAACTATGTCAACTAAAAAAAGAACAGAAAATAATTTAAAAGTAGAAACGCCTAAATTTTTATAGAAAATCAATTTCCGTTTCGCATTAGTTTCATTTATCATATACCAAACAAAAATGGTTAACAATAATTTTGTGAGTATTGCATAAACAATAAATGGGTAAACAATTGCTATAGCAATGTTTACAACAAAAGACCAGATTACAAAAGGTCTGTAAAATGCCAATATTGATAATAATTGTTGCATGATAATATCATAAACGATTCATATGAATAAATATTTTTAATAAGCTCATTATTAGGCAAAATTGAAAAAGGGCAATACATTTATAGTATCTAAACTATTATTCAACATTATGATTACAAAAAAAGATAGAGAATTAATTCAAAAGGCAAAAGCTCTTGTTGGAGCTAAAGACATTAGAGGAGGTGTAGTTAAAGAAGTTGGTTGTGTTTTGGTTACTGAAAAAGGGGAAACTTTTTCGGGTGTTAGTTTGCATTTAGCGTGTGGAATTGGTTTTTGTGCTGAACATACAGCTATATCACAAATGATAACTCAAACAGATGAAACACACATCAAAACTATTGTTGCCACAAATGATGAAGGAGCTATTTCACCTTGTGGTAGATGTAGAGAGCTAATGAATATACTTGATGTAAAAAACAGGGGTACTGAGATTATCATTTCTAATGATAAAAAAGTTAAACTGAAAGCACTTTTGCCTTTTTCCTGGAAAATTGAATAATAGAAATTGTCCTTTTTAACTCAAAGAGACGTTCCTAACAAAGGATATGAGGTTTGGTGTTTTTGAGGATTAGTAATTACTCTTTTATGTTTTCTCTGTGCAACTTTGCATTTTCTCTATGTATCTCTCTGAAATAATTATCACATAAAACAATTCATAAATTATCGTATTTTTGTAGCACAATTTATAAAGGTAGATGTTAGATAGAATACGAATAATAAAACAGCGATTTGATGAGGTTAGCGATTTAATAATACAACCAGATATTATTACAGATCAAAAACGTTATGTCAAATTGAATAAAGAGTACAAGGACTTAAGGAAATTGTTGGATATAGGCGAAGCATACGAAACACTGATGAATAATATTGCTGAAGCCGAAGAAATTATTGCTGATGGAAGCGATGCCGAAATGGTAGAAATGGCAAAAATGGAATATGATGAAGCCAAAGCAAAACTTCCGGAATTGGAGGAAAAAATCAAATTTTTATTGATACCTAAAGATCCTGAAGATTCCAAAAACGCTATCGTTGAATTGAGAGCAGGAACAGGAGGAGATGAAGCGAGTATTTTTGCTGGAGATCTATTTAGAATGTACACAAAATATTGTGAGGGTAGAGGATGGAAAGTAAGTACAGTAGATTTTAGCGAAGGTACAAATGGAGGCTTTAAAGAAATACAATTTGAAGTTACAGGTGAAGATGTTTATGGCACATTAAAGTTTGAAGCAGGAGTACATCGCGTACAACGTGTCCCTCAAACCGAAACTCAAGGTCGCGTACATACAAGTGCTGCAACTGTTATGGTATTTCCAGAAGCCGAAGAATTTGATATAGAAATTAATCCTAAAGATGTTCGAATAGACTATTTCTGTTCGTCAGGCCCGGGAGGTCAAAGTGTAAATACAACTTATTCAGCTGTACGTTTAACACATATTCCAACAGGTTTAGTAGCGCAATGTCAAGATCAAAAAAGCCAGCATAAAAACAAAGATAAAGCATTTAGAGTATTGCGTTCGCGATTATACGATTTAGAATTGGCAAAAAAACAAGCCGAAGATGCTGCAAAACGTGGTTCAATGGTTAGCTCAGGAGACAGAAGCGCTAAAATTAGGACTTATAATTATCCGCAAGGTCGTGTAACAGACCATAGAATAGGTTTAACATTATACGATTTACAGAATATTATTAATGGTGATATTCAAAAAATAATAGACGAATTAATGCTTGCAGAAAACAC
>JAGLKH010000295.1 GCA_023141985.1 Flavobacteriaceae bacterium
AGGATAAATGTTTCAGTAAGGCAGGAATCTATAATCAAAGATTAGTGTATTAGTGGCAAAATAAAATCAATGACCCAAGATCAATTAATAAACCAAATCCAAAAAAAGAAATCCTTTCTATGTATAGGATTAGATGTCGATTTAAATAAAATTCCACAGCATTTACTAGAAGGAGATGATCCGATTTTTGAGTTTAATAAAGCTATTATAGACGCAACACATCATCTGTGTGTCGCTTATAAACCTAATATAGCATTTTACGAAGCTTATGGTTTAAAAGGTTGGCAAGCCCTGGAAAAAACGATAA
This sequence comes from Flavobacteriaceae bacterium, assembly GCA_023141985.1. GTDB lineage: Bacteria > Bacteroidota > Bacteroidia > Flavobacteriales > Flavobacteriaceae > PRS1. The sequence continues at coordinate 308 of JAGLKH010000295.1, forward strand.
AATATATAAACGAAAACCATCCGGAAATTTTTACAATTGCTGATGCTAAACGTGGAGATATTGGTAATACAAGTAGTCGATATGCTAAAGCTTTCTTTGAAGATTTAGCCTTTGATAGTTTAACAGTAGCCCCTTATATGGGAAAAGATTCTGTGGAACCTTTTTTAGCTTTTGAAGGGAAATACACTATTCTTTTAGCATTAACTTCAAATGAAGGAGCCTTTGATTTCCAGACACAAAAAGTAAACGAAAAAGAACTTTACAAGCACGTACTAGAAACTTCTAAAACATGGAAAAACTCAGAAAATCTCATGTATGTTGTTGGAGCGACTAAGACAGAGCATTTAGCCGAAATTCGTCAGATTATTCCAGATAGTTTTTTATTAGTTCCCGGTGTTGGAGTTCAAGGAGGAAATCTTCAAGACGTTTGTAAATATGGAATGAATGATAACGTAGGATTGCTAATAAATTCTTCTCGCGGAATTATATATGCTTCAAATGAAACTGATTTTGCTCAAGCTGCTGCTAAAAAAGCAAGTGAACTTCAACAGCAAATGGCTGAAATATTAAATTAGCTTATTTATATTTACTTACTATTTGGTTTCCTTTTTTTCATCCTTCGATTCAATAGAGTTGTTTTCTATTTCTATTGATTCTTCAACGGTATCCATGCTTGTTCTAATAGTGCCAACTTTACAGAATTGGGTGTTCATAAATTATTTTATTAATATATACGAGATAAATTAAGAATTGGATGTAAAAAAAGGCTGATTTTAAATTTTTTAAGACACAGATTGAAGAGGCTCTCTGCTTAAAAACTTCAATCGATTTAGCTTATCTAAAAGTTTCAAGGCTTTATATTCCGAAATATCGCTTAAAGCAGAATCTGTTTGTCGAAAATTATAAGCATCTTCAATAAGCTGTTTGTATTGCTTTTGCAGCTTGTTTTGATGTTCCTTTATTTTTGAAGATTTGCTCATTACTATAATAAAAAAAAACGTGCTATTAAATATATTTAAAATATTCTATAACAGCAAGTTAAATTTTGAATTTGTTAATAAAAAATGCCGGTTCTCAAAAGAAAAGAAAAATAGTCCTTCCCTTCAGAGAGTCCCGATAGCTATCGGGACGGGATTAGGATGGGTTAATCCTGCAAGGCAAAAACTTTTTTTAATAAATCTGTAGTTCTTGACGATAGCTTGGTTCTAATTTCTTTTTCTTCAACAGCAATCATAGTGTAAACTCCTTTTAAGGCTTCTCCTGTAACATAATCGGTTAAATCCGGATTTACATTATTAGTAAACGGAATTGCATTGTATCTGTTAATTAAATTTTCCCAAATCTGGTCAGCTCCAACTTTTCCAAAGGAGTTTTTAATTACCGGATGAAATTTACTGTACAAAGCAGTTTGAGTTTTACCTGTTAGATATTGTGTAGCAGCATCATTGTCGCCAAGTAAAATGGTTTTTGCATCTGCAAAAGTAATTTCCTTAACAGCACTTATAAAAATAGGAGTGGCTTCTTTAACAGCATCTTCTGCAGCCCTATTAAGTATTTTTAATCCTTCGTCTGCCAGTTTGCTTAATCCTATGTCACGTAAGGTTTTATCAACTTTTTTAAGTTCGTCAGGTAATACTATTTTTACCAATTCATTTTTAAAAAAGCCGTCTTTTTGGGTGAGCTTGCTCACTTGTTTGTCAATACCAAAATCAAGTGCTTGCCGTAATCCTGAAGCGATATCTGCGTTACTTAATCCACCACCTTGTGGTAGCTGATTGATTACTTGTTGTAATTCTGAACAAGCAGTTAAATTAAAAATTAGGATAAGTGTTAAAAATTTTCGTAACATAATTTGAGGTTTTATATCTTTAACAAATATATGTTATTATGTCAAAAGCTCAAATTTCATTTTTAATCTTAAGTTTCCCCTTTTTTTATAGTTGTAATACGGAATTAAAAAAAGAAAAAATTGACCCCCAAAATCAATATATTACTGTTCTTGGCATTGCTCAAGATGCAGGTTTTCCACATATAGATTGTGACAATGATTGCTGTAATGCATTTTATGATGGTTCTGAAAATAAAAAATTAGTATCCTGTTTAGGTTTAGTCGATTTGTTGAACAAAAAGAAATGGCTCTTTGATGCGACTCCAGATATGACACAACAAGTTCGGGATTTAAAATTAAATCATTTAGACAACGGAAAAGTAATAGATGGTGTTTTTCTTACCCATGCACATATTGGTCATTATACAGGATTAATGTATTTAGGCTTTGAGGCTTTAGGAGGTAATAATGTCCCTGTTTACGCTATGCCAAGAATGAAAACCTATCTTGAAAATAATGGCCCATGGAGTCAGTTATTAACTTTTAATAATATTGAATTACGACAACTTCAAAACGACTCTATAATTAATTTAAATACAGAATTGAAAGTGACACCGATTTTAGTGCCACATCGTGATGAATATTCTGAAACAGTTGGATATAAAATTGAAGGCAATAATAAATCGGCTTTATTTATTCCGGATATCGATAAATGGCATGTTTGGAAAAAGAATATAATTGAAGAAGTAAAAAAAGTTGATTATGCATTTTTAGACGCTTCATTTTTTAGAGATGGTGAAATAGCAAGAGATATGAGTAAAATACCACATCCTTTTACTACTGAGACTACAACTTTATTTGAAAATGAAGATGTTAAAACAAAGAGCAAAATCTATTTTATACATTTTAATCATAGCAATCCTACACTTAAAGATTCTCATCCTTTAAAAGATAGTATTATTAATTTGGGCTTTAATTTTGCAAAAGAGGGTGATGTATTTGATCTATAAAATTGGGGATAAAAAAAATGCAAGTAAAATACTATTTTAGCATAATAATTGTTAAGGTAATAATTAAAACATTCAAAGTTTTTTACGCAAAATGAAAAAGAGTAAACATCATTTAAAGAAGTATTCGATTTTTGCTTTATTCTTTTTATTTTCGACTATATTTTGGAGTCAGGAAAGTATATCTGAGATAATTCAGACATCAAAAACTGCAAAACAAACGGATAATGTGTTGTATTTTATAGACTTTTGGGCAACTTGGTGTGCTCCTTGTATTAACGTGTCTAAATATTTAGAAGTCCTTCAAGAACAAAATCCTGATAATTTTTATATAATTTCATTAAGTAAAGAAAACCCAGAAGTTGTAAATCAATTTTTTAAAAAGCATAGTACAAGCTTAGCTGTTGCAATAGATTTTGGAGGTCAAACATTTAGAAAATATAATATAAAAAGTTTACCGTATGGAGTATTACTTAATGCTGATGGAATTACACTTTGGAAAGGACATCCGGCAGATTTTAAAAATGCGCATATTAAAAAATATTTAAAAAAGAATCATAAAAAGGCGGCATTAAGTAATATGTTTAATGTTGTCCAGAAAGTATCTGTTGTTGAAAAAGTTTATCAACCTAAATCTGATTTTGATTTTTTTGAGATAGAAAGAATGATTGGCCAAAGTTTTCAAATAAAGCATAATGAATCATATATTGAGTTAAAAGGCAGCTTACAACATATTTTAGCATATGCATTAAAAGTGTCAGTAGATCAAGTAAAGATGTTGCCCAATATTAATAAATACTACCATATGTTTTTTAAGCATAACAGTGAAGCTTTTAATATGATGAGCAAACAGATTATAGATAAACTGCAATTAGAAAAAATAGACGAAATTACAAATGGGAATGCCATAGTTTTAGACATAGAAAACCCAACATTTTGGGATACTAACCAGATAGATTGGGGTAGTAACAGCTTTAAATATTTAATAGATGATACCCAAATTCAAGCTGACGACATGAAGCTAAAAGATATAATTTATAAATTGTCTACAGTTTTAGAAATGCCGATAGTAATAAAACAAAAAAATATAGATAATGACAAACACGATTGGCAAATACACTACAAGTTTTATAGTTTAATGCAGGCAGATTTGTATGATAACTATGGTATAATAGCTAGTAAAAAATTAGTGAATTACCCTCAATATATAATAAAAAAATAAGACGCCTTAATAAAAAAGACGTCTTTTCAAAATGGATTAATAGCAAATATTGTTTATTCTATTACTCTAAATTCTGTTCTTCTGTTTTTTTGGTGCTCTACTTCAGAACAATCTGCACCATTTGAACAATGGTTTGATAATCTAGCCTCACCATATCCTTTAGAAGATAAACGACTTCTAGAAATTCCTCTCGAAACTAAATAGTTTACAACAGAATTAGCACGTTGTTGAGATAAAGACATATTGTAAGTATCATCTCCTCTTGAATCCGTATGAGACATAATTTCAATATTTACTGGCTTACTATTAAGAATAGGTAATAATGTTTCATCAATTATTTTTTTAGAAGCAGAAGTTAAACGAGCACTATCCAGTTCATAAAAAATTGGTAAAATATTAGGATCTAATAAACCGCAATCAACTTCTTCCCATGATGTAATGCCTCCTTTCTTTGTAAGAACTGTTCTTGTAACTGTTTTATATTTTGCAGGAATAGTTACACTGTTTGTTGAGGTTGGACGATCTACAACCTGGCGTTTAATAGTAGTATACTCAGCAGGAATTTCAATTTCATCCATACGAGCAGGAGTTTTAATAACTCTCTTTTTGTAAACTGTGTTTTGCAAATTTATAGGAATATTGTTTATAGTCGCATCATTTGCAAGTGTTGTAAAACTAACATCTTTATGCCGAGCGGGATATTCCACAAAACAGGCAGAAACACAGTCTTCTTTATTAGGAGATAAACACCCTTCTAATGTTTTGTATTCCCAACCTGAAGTTTTTGGATATGTTTCAAATGTCTTTGAATCTTTGCCAAAGCTTGCAGGAATTATGGATAAATCTGTTCTTCCCTCTTTTTTTACATAAGAAACTTCAACAGTTTCGTAAATGGCTGGCACATAAACGAATTTTTTTGTAGCTTCTTTAATTAAAACAGTTTCTTCTATAGTTTTATAAGTAGCTGGTACTATTTCTAATTTTGTAAATGCAGGATAAACTTGAAGAGTTTCTTCTATGTCTTTAAATTCATCTTTAGTAATACATTTTACATAACATTTCCCTGGTTCTGGATTTTCTGGTAATCCTTGTGCTTGTGTAAAGCTTATAGATCCAATAAGGAATAAGCTTAATAATAATCTTTGTTTCATAAAATAAAAAATGTGTTAATGGTTTTAGTTTATACAATAAATATTGATATTAACTTTTTAGACACAACAATTTATGCTAAGTCACAATCGGTATAATGTTCTTCTTAAATGATTCTAAAGATGTCACTACCTTTTTTGAAAATTCCGTAAATTTGCCACTCTAAAACAAGTTCAATTAATAAGATTTCCACTTTCGTGGAAAATACTATGAAACAAATTGCACCCTACAAACCAAAATATAAAGTACGAATCGTAACAGCTGCCTCACTTTTTGATGGCCACGATGCCGCAATAAATATTATGCGTCGTATTATTCAAGCTACAGGAGTTGAGGTTATCCATCTTGGTCATGACAGAAGTGTTGAAGAAGTTGTAAATACAGCGATTCAAGAAGATGCAAATGCCATTGCCATGACCTCTTATCAAGGAGGACATAACGAGTATTTTAAATATATGTATGATTTGTTGAAGGAGAAAGGTGCAGAACATATTAAGATTTTTGGTGGAGGTGGAGGAGTTATTCTTCCTGAAGAGATTAAAGATTTAATGGAATACGGAATTACTCGAATTTACTCACCAGACGATGGTCGAGAAATGGGTTTACAAGGTATGATTAATAACCTGGTACAACAATCTGATTTTGAAAACCCATC
>JAGLKH010000296.1 GCA_023141985.1 Flavobacteriaceae bacterium
GTAGCAACTGGACGTATTGAAACAGGAGTTGCAAATACTGGAGATGCTGTTGATATCATCGGTATGGGTGCAGAAAAATTAACTTCTGTAGTTACAGGAGTTGAGATGTTTCGTAAAATATTAGATAGAGGTGAAGCTGGTGATAACGTAGGGATATTATTAAGAGGTATTGAAAAAACTGAAATTAAAAGAGGAATGGTAATCTGTAAACCAGGTTCTGTAACTCCACATGCTAAATTTAAGGCAGAAGTTTATATCCTAAAGAAAGAAGAAGGTGGACGTCATACTCCATTTCATAATAACTATCGTCCACAATTCTATGTACGTACAACAGACGTAACTGGTAATATTATTTTACCTGATGGAGTTGAGATGGTTATGCCTGGAGATAACTTAACTATTACTGTTGATTTGCATCAAGCAATTGCTATGAACGTTGGTTTGCGTTTTGCAATTAGAGAAGGTGGTAGAACAGTTGGAGCAGGTCAGGTTACTGAAATTATTGACTAAATTAGAATTTGTAATATAGAGTGAAGGTATTTCGATTTTTCGGAATACCTTGACTTATATTTACGGGTTTAGCTCAGTTGGTAGAGCACTGGTCTCCAAAACCAGGTGTCGGGAGTTCGAGTCTCTCAACCCGTGCTTGGAATGAAGAATTAATAATAAATGTAATTCTTCAATTATAACAAGAGATGAGACACCTGTATTGAATAAATTAGACATAAGTCTCTCAACTCGTGAAAATAAAAAAAGATGGCAGGAATTATAAATTATATTAAAGAATCTTTTGAAGAATTAAAAAGTCATGTTTCTTGGACTCCTATGGCAGAAGCCCAGAGTTTAACAGTTTTAGTAGCTCTGTTTTCAATTATTTTTTCTTTAGCTATTTGGGGTGTTGACACTGTGTTTAGTAGAGTTATAAAAGAATATTTTAACTGGATTAACTAAAGAAGTTAGAGTAATGTCAGAGAATAGTATTGAAAAGAAATGGTATGTTGTTAGAGCTGTAAGTGGGCAAGAAAACAAAATTAAAACCTATATAGAAAACGAAATTTCTAGGTTAGGATTAGGAGATTTTGTCGAGCAGGTTTTAGTTCCAACAGAAAGAGTGATTCAGATTCGTAATGGAAAAAAAGTTCATAAAGAAAAAGTTTTTTTCCCAGGCTATATAATGATTCAAGCAAATTTAAGTGGTGAGATACCTCATATTATTAAATCTATTACAAATGTAATTGGATTTTTAGGAGAAACAAAAGGAGGAGACCCAGTACCATTAAGACAATCTGAAGTAAACAGAATGTTAGGTAAGGTTGATGAATTAGCTCTTCAAACAGATTCGAATGTTGCCATTCCTTTTATTAAAGGGGAAACAGTTAAAGTGATTGATGGTCCATTTAATGGATTTGATGGAACAATCGAGAAAATAAACGAAGAAAAACGTAAGCTTGAAGTGATGGTTAAAATTTTTGGAAGAAAAACACCATTAGAATTAAGCTATATGCAAGTAGAAAAAGTATAATAATTGTTACACATATGTTATAGGTAAGATTTTAGAGCTTCCAATTTTTAGAATCCTATCAAACCAAATTATTAAAAATGGCAAAAGAGATAAGTAAAGTAGTAAAACTACAAGTAAGGGGAGGTGCAGCGAATCCGTCGCCACCAGTTGGACCCGCTTTAGGTGCTGCTGGAGTTAATATTATGGAGTTCTGTAAGCAATTTAATGCGAGAACTCAAGATAAACCTGGTAAAATATTGCCAGTTGTTATTAATGTTTACAAAGACAAATCTTTTGATTTTGTAATCAAAACTCCACCTGCAGCTGTACAATTATTAGAAGCGGCCAAAACAAAAAAAGGTTCAGGAGAACCAAATAGAGTTAAAGTAGCAAAAGTTTCTTGGGATCAAGTAAGAACTATTGCAGAAGACAAAATGGTAGATTTAAATGCTTTTACAGTAGATTCTGCAATGAAAATGATTGCTGGTACTGCAAGATCTATGGGTATTAATATTAAAGGTGGTCAAGCACCTAATTAATCTAAAATTTTTAAGAATGGCAAGATTAACAAAAAAGCGAAAAGAAGCAGTATCAAAGATCGATAGGAGCAAGCTATATAGTGTTGAAGAAGCTTCAGTATTAATAAAAGAGATTTCTAATTCAAAATTTGATGCCTCTGTAGATTTAGCAGTTCGTTTAGGAGTAGATCCAAGAAAAGCAAATCAAATGGTTAGAGGAGTAGTGTCTCTTCCTCATGGTACAGGTAAGGATATTAAAGTTTTAGCATTAGTAACACCTGATAAAGAAGCAGAAGCTAAAGATGCAGGTGCAGATTACGTTGGTTTAGACGAATATCTTAATAAAATTAAGAGTGGTTGGACAGACGTTGATGTTATTATAACTATGCCTAGTGTAATGGGTAAATTAGGGCCTTTAGGTAGAATTTTAGGACCAAGAGGATTAATGCCAAACCCTAAAACAGGAACAGTTACAATGGATGTTGCTAAAGCTGTTGGAGAAGTAAAAGCAGGGAAAATAGATTTTAAAGTTGATAAAACAGGAATTGTTCATGCTGCAGTTGGCAAAGTATCATTTACTACAGATAAATTAGCAGGTAATATTAATGAGTTACTTTCTACTTTAATGAAGTTGAAACCTTCAACCGCAAAGGGAACTTATGTGAAGAGTATTTTTATCTCCAGCACTATGAGTCCTAGTGTTGCAATAGATCCTAATATTTAATTAGTAGTTAAAGATTTTATTATGACAAGAGAAGAAAAATCAATAGTAATCAAAGAGTTAACTGCTCAATTAACAGAGAATATTAATATATATTTAACTGATATTTCTGGATTAAATGCAGGCACTACTTCAGCATTACGTCGTGCTTGTTTTAAAGCAAATGTTAAGTTAGCAGTTGTAAAAAACACCTTGCTTGAAAAAGCAATGGTAGCATCAGATAAAGATTTTGGAGAGTTACCTTCTGTTTTAAAAGGTAATACTTCAGTGATGTATTCCGAAACAGGTAACGCACCGGCCAAAGTAATCAAAGCTTTTAGAAAAAAATCGGATAAACCTCTTTTAAAAGGAGCGTTTATTGAAGAAGCAATTTATTTAGGCGATGAACAATTAGATACACTGGTAAATATTAAATCAAGAGAAGAGCTAATTGGAGATATTATTGGATTATTACAATCTCCAGCTAAAAATGTAATTTCAGCACTTCAATCCGGAGGAGGAAAATTATCAGGTATTCTAAAAACTTTATCTCAAAAAGAGGGATAAAATAAAATGTACGCACTTTTTACAAAATATAAATTAAAATTATTAAAACGATAGAAAATGGCAGATTTAAAAGATTTCGCAGAACAGTTAGTAAACTTAACAGTAAAAGAGGTTAACGAATTAGCTGGTATATTAAAAGATGAATATGGTATCGAGCCTGCTGCTGCTGCAGTAGCTGTTGCGGGACCAGCTGAAGGTGGTGGAGATGCTGCTGAGGAGCAAACAGAATTTGATGTAATCCTTAAAGCCGCTGGAGGTTCTAAACTTGCAGTTGTAAAATTAGTTAAAGAATTAACAGGTTTAGGGTTAAAAGATGCTAAAGGATTAGTTGATAGTGCACCAAGCGCTATAAAAGAAGGAGTATCTAAAGACGAAGCCGAAGGGCTTAAATCTTCTTTAGAAGAAGCAGGAGCCGAAGTTGAGCTTAAGTAAGCTTAACTAAACTACTACATATGGTTTAGGTCTGGAGTATTAGTCTTTAGACCTAGACCCTTTTGTGTATATAAAAGTAATGTACACGTTAAAATATTTTTTAATCAAAATTTCGTCCGTCGATGTTAGCAACACAAGCTGAAAGATTAAATTTCTCATCTATTAAAAATAGAACAGAATACCCGGATTTTTTGGATATTCAGATTAAATCCTTCCAGGATTTTTTCCAATTAGAGACTAAATCAGAAGAAAGGGATACAGAAGGGTTATACAATACCTTTATGGAAAACTTCCCAATTACAGATACACGTAATCAATTTGTTTTGGAATTTTTGGATTACTTTATAGATCCACCAAGATATACAATAGAAGAATGTATTGAAAGAGGACTTACCTATAGTGTACCACTAAAGGCAAGGCTTAAATTGTACTGTACAGACCCAGAGCATGAGGATTTTGAGACTATTGTCCAAGATGTGTATTTAGGTACAATTCCTTATATGACACCAAGAGGAACGTTTTGTGTCAATGGTGCAGAACGAGTTGTAGTATCTCAATTGCATCGTTCTCCGGGAGTTTTCTTTGGACAATCATTTCATGCCAATGGAACAAAATTATATTCTGCAAGAGTTATTCCTTTTAAAGGCTCTTGGATAGAATTTGCTACCGATATTAACAGTGTAATGTACGCTTACATCGATAGAAAGAAAAAGTTACCTGTTACTACTTTATTTAGAGCAATTGGTTTTGAAAGAGATAAAGATATTCTTGAAATATTTGACCTTGCTGAAGAAGTAAAAGCTACAAAAACAGGACTAAGAAAATACTTAGGCCGTAAGTTAGCTGCTCGTGTATTAAAAACATGGCATGAGGACTTCGTTGATGAAGATACTGGAGAAGTTGTTTCTATAGAACGAAACGAGATCGTTTTAGATCGTGATACTATTCTGGAAAAAGATCATATTGAAGAAATTCTTGAATCTGGTTCCAAAACTATCCTTTTACATAAAGAGGATAACCAAATGGGAGATTATGCTATTATTCATAATACCTTACAAAAAGATCCAACAAACTCAGAAAAAGAAGCGGTAGAACACATTTATCGTCAATTACGTAACGCCGAACCGCCAGATGAGGAAACTGCACGAGGTATTATTGATAAGCTATTCTTTAGTGATCAACGTTATAATTTAGGAGAAGTAGGTCGTTATAGAATGAACAAAAAGTTAGGACTTGATATCGATATGGATAAAAAGGTTCTTACTAAGCAAGATATCATTACTATAGTAAAATATTTAATTGAGTTAATTAATTCTAAAGCTGAGATTGACGATATTGATCACTTATCAAACCGTCGTGTACGTACAGTAGGTGAACAATTATCTTCACAATTTGGAGTTGGTTTAGCTCGTATGGCTCGTACAATTCGTGAACGTATGAATGTTCGTGATAATGAAGTCTTCACACCTATAGATTTAATTAATGCAAAGACATTATCGTCTGTTATTAATTCATTTTTTGGAACAAATCAGTTATC
>JAGLKH010000297.1 GCA_023141985.1 Flavobacteriaceae bacterium
ATTGAATCTTCTCCCTTTGTAAATGCTGAAGGAAAGAGTATAAATTCATTATCACTTTCAAGTGATAAAAAAGCCATTTCTAATCCAAATTGAATGGCTGGGAATTCTACTAACTCAATAAGTAAAGCATCTAAGCCTAAATGAATATTCTGGCAAACCCACTTGAGTTTGTCTTTAAAATCTGGTCTATCATCTACACTTAATCCTCTTAAAATCCCACATTCTCCAATACCTTGCTTATCTTTATTACTAATAACAATAAACCAAGTTTCTTTTTGAGTTAAAACACCACGGGAAGTACCGCTTGGTTGTTTAAGATTTAAGATATACTTATGGTAAGACGCCTTCATTTAGAGTTCTATATATTCTCCTATTTCTAAAAGCATGAGGTCTTTCTCTTTATCAAAGAATTTCCGTTTTGCAACTTCATGATTAATTTCAATATAACCAAAGGTATCAAAATGATAACCTAAAATTTTTTCACATTCTACAAAATCACTTGCAATAATTGCATCGTCAATTCCCATTGTAAAATTGTCGCCAATTGGTAAAATTGCAAGATCTAATTTAGTTTGCAAAGGAATGAGTTTCATATCATAAGTTAAGGCTGTATCTCCAGCAATATAAATATTCTTATGTTCGCCTTCTATAACAAATCCTCCAGGTTGTCCTCCATTACTTCCATCAGGAAAAGAAGAGGTATGTATGGCATTTACGTATTTAACTCTTCCGAAATCGAATTCCCAACTCCCACCATGATTCATTGGATGTCCTTCTATACCCTTATTTTGATAATAGGAGACAATTTCAAAATTAGAAATTAATATCGCTCCGGTTCTTTTAGCTATAGCTTCAACATCCAGAATATGATCCTGATGTGCATGTGTAATTAAAATATAATCAGCTTTTAAACTATTAATATCCATATGTGATGCCTTTGGATTACCAGAAATAAAAGGATCTACAAGAATGTGTGTTTCACCAATTTGAATTTGAAGACTCGCGTGACCTAAAAAAGTGATTTTCATGTGTAAATATTTAATGTTAATTAATTGTCACATGTAACCTTTGACGATTAAAATAATCTTTATGAATTTAAATAAGTGATTATTTTAACCATGTTGGTTTCATTTTATAATGAATTTTATTTTTCTACTGAAAACTACAAAAAACCAATCACATAGCATTATAAATATGACCTATTCCTAACAAAAGAGCAAGAGCAAAAGTAGATAGTGCTAAAACTTTTAATTGAGGATCTAATAGTTTGGGTTCTTTTGTATTTATAATAGTTACTGTATGCATTATTAACGGAATAAAAACAACCATATAAACAAGGTTAGAAATTGACCTGTAATATAAAATAGTAAATAGGATTGATAGCAGCATCGCTGAAATAATCAAAGCTAAATGATAAATTTTTGCTTTGTTAATACCCAATTTTACTGCAATAGTAATTTTGTTAGAGGTTTTGTCCGATTCAATATCTCTCATATTGTTTAGGTTTAAAACTCCAGCACTCAATAAACCTATAATACAAGCAGGAAGTATTAGTACATGATCTAATTGCATAGAGAATAAAAAATAGGTTCCCATAACGCTTATCAATCCAAAAAAAAGGAATACCATAATATCTCCTAAAGCCCTATAACCATAAGCCGTAGAGCCAACAGTATATTTAACAGCTGCATAAATACATATTAATGCTAACACAAAAAACAGTAAAGAATATAAAAAATGATAGGTATTAAAAGCGCTATAAATAAGTGAAAGCGTTAATAAGATAACAATTAAAATATTAATTTTAATCGCATTAAACATTTGTTCTGGTGTAATTTTTCCACTTTGTATTGCTCTTTCCGGACCAATTCTATCTTGGTTGTCCGTCCCTTTTACACCATCTCCATAATCGTTGGCAAGGTTAGACAAAACTTGTAAACTTAATGTGGTTAAAACGGCAAAAATAAATATCGAAACCTGGAAAAAACCATTATAGTAAGCCATACAACTTCCTACTATTATTCCTGAAACCGAAAGTGGCAATGTTCGTAATCTAAAAGCCGAAATCCATGGTTTTATGTTCTCCATTGATGTAATAATATCCAGTTTTTAATGTTCAAGATTATTAATAAAAAGACCTCACAGGTTTTAAAAACCTGTGAGGTCTAGTACTCAATTACGGAATCCATTTCTTTTCAAAATTTGGCTTTCTCTTTTCTAAAAAAGCATCACGCCCTTCTTTAGCTTCATCCGTCATGTATGCTAAACGTGTGGCTTCTCCAGCAAATACCTGCTGTCCTACCATACCATCATCTGTTAAATTCATAGCGAATTTTAACATTTTAATTGATGTTGGTGATTTTGCTAAAATTTCTTGGGCCCATTGGTAGGCAGTATTTTCAAGCTCATCGTGAGGAATTACTGCATTTACCATTCCCATTTCGTAAGCTTGTTGAGCAGAATAATTCCTTCCGAGGAAAAATATCTCTCTAGCTTTCTTCTGCCCTACCATTTTTGCTAAATAAGCCGATCCATAACCACCATCAAAACTGGTAACATCTGCATCTGTTTGTTTAAAAATAGCGTGCTCTTTACTAGCTAAAGTTAAATCGCAAACCACATGCAAACTATGTCCTCCACCAACAGCCCAGCCCGGAACAACAGCAATAACAGCTTTTGGCATAAAACGAATAAGCCGTTGTACTTCAAGAATATTTAAACGATGATAACCATCGGTTCCTACATAACCTTGATGTCCTCTTGCTTTTTGATCGCCCCCACTACAAAACGAGTATACACCATCTTTGGTTGATGGTCCTTCGGCACTTAACAATACTACACCAATACTTGTGTCCTCCTGTGCATCGTAAAAAGCATCATATAATTCTTTTGTGGTTTGTGGACGAAACGCATTTCTAACATTTGGTCTATTAAAAGCAATACGAGCAACACCATTACATTTTTTATACGTAATGTCCTTGTATTCTTTTGCAGTTTTCCAATTTGCCTGACTCATCTTATTCATTTTTAATCAAAAATAAGTTTTAGAATTATATTATGGATAATTTTTGACGATTAGTTTAAATATATCCCGTCCTCTTTAATAGCAATTAATCGTTGCTTATATAAAGACCCAATAGCTTTTTTAAAGTTCTTTTTACTCATTTGAAACACTTCTTTTATAGCTTCTGGCGAAGATTTATCAGTAAGATTAACAAAGCCGTTATTATCTTCAAGTTCGCGTAGTATAGCTTCGGCGTTAGGCTCAATATTTCTATAACCTACTTGACCCAAAGCAATATCTAATTTATTGTCTTTACGTATTTTTTTTACAATGCCCTTTAATTGGTCTCCAATACTTAAATCCTGAAAAATATTATCATTAAAAATTAAACCTAAATGCTTTTTATTAACGATAACATTCATTCCAATTTCTGAAGGATGAGAAACAATTAAATCTACTTCTTCAAACTGTTCGACAGTGAGTTCTTTGTTACTTAAAAACTTGTTGGTTTTACTTGAAGCTACCAACCTCCCTGTTTTTTCATCTAAATAACAATACACCAAATACCACCCACCTTTCTTCATTTTAAAAGCTTGTTCCTTAAACGGACAAAATAATTCTTTTACCATTCCCCAATCTAAAAAAGCACCATGTTCCGATACTTCATTACAGCGCAATACAGCAAATTCTCCTCGCTTAATATATGGCTTATCTGTTACAGCAACAAGTCGTTCTTCATTATCTAAATAAACAAAAACTTCTAACCTATCCCAAATTTTAAATTCTTTTGGAACGTATCTATTAGGCAATAACACTTCGTTATCTTCTTCGTCACTTAAAAATAATCCCGGCTCCTTTTCGCGAAGTATTGTTAATGTATTGTATTCACCTATGTGTATCATGCTGCAAATGTAATGATATTAGAGCCATAAAATAAAAAAGCGACACAACTAATTGTGACGCTCTTTTACTAATTCTATGAAATAAACTAATAAGTAGATTCTTTTACAAAATGCTTAGTTAAAAGATAGTATACAACTGCTCTGTATTTATTTCGGTTTGAGCGTCCATAAGTTTCCATTACAGCATCAATTCCTTTATCTAATTCAGCACTATCTTTCAGTCCTAATTTTTTAATTAAGAAATTATTTTTTACAGTTGCAAGTTCAGATTCATCAGTCCCTGAAACTGTTGAAGCGTCTGCTCTGTAAATTGATGAACCACAACCAATAGTAACTTTAGTCAGTAAATCCATATCTGGATTTATTCTACATTTGTCTTTTAAATCTGCTGCGTACTTTACAATAAGTTCGTCTCTTTTACTCATAATATTTATTTTATTTAAGGTTAATTTAACTAACTATATATTAGACACACAATATAAAATAAAGTCACATTTCTTAATTAAGTAATAGAAATGAAATAGTTAAGTAATATCTCGTCATTAATAGTTCTTGGAGTAAAAATTTCGAGAAGTTTAGGTCTTTCATCATTAGAATAAAACATTGATAAAGCTGACTCTAATTCGGTTTCATTTGAAGCAGATTCATATTTAAAACCATACATATCACACAAATGCTTAGCCTTTAAATGGTGTTTGGTTTCAAAATAGGTGTCGAAATTCTCAGTATTTTTATCGCCTGGCAGAATTCTGAAAATGCCTCCTCCCCCGTTGTTAATTACAATTATTCGGAAGTTATTCGGAATATAATTATTCCAAAGTGCATTACTATCGTAAAAGAAACTTAAATCTCCAGTAATAAAAATGGTTTGTTCATCGATAACTGATGCAGCACCAATAGCAGTAGATGTACTACCATCTATACCGCTTGTACCTCTATTACAAAACACTTTAAGCGTTTTGTTTAAATCGAATAATTGAGCATAGCGAACTGCAGAACTATTGCCAAGCTGAAGTGTATTATTATTTGGAATATTTTTTAAAATAATTTCGAAAACTTTTAAATCGCTAAATGGAATCTCTTGTAAATAATTTT
>JAGLKH010000298.1 GCA_023141985.1 Flavobacteriaceae bacterium
TGGTTTAGCATAACTATAGGTTCTTCAACTTCTTTTATACGGGAGTTACGTTTATTGCCGTCTTGATAGCCCCAATACTCATTATATTTTATGCCTTTTAAATCGAAAACTTCTTGCGTGTTTGGAGACGATTTACCTCTTCGGTTTGGCGCATAAATTCCTGTAAAATTCAGGCTATGTTTATCGTTTAGTTTCTTTTCAACTGTTGCAAAAAACGAATTAGAATCGTACAATGTAGCTTCTTGATACCCTTCATTTCCCCAACGCCTTCCTGCTGAAACTGTATATGCCCATCCTCCTTCTACTAAACCAGATGCGTAAGACACCATTAGCCTATTTGTATAGCTCCTGTTTGAAGATGAATACGTTACCCGACCACCCTGTCTTGCCTGTGAAGCTCTAACATTAATATTAGTCGTTCCTAAAACACCTCCAAAATTATAGCTTGATGGCGTTAACCCGGAAGTTAATTCCTGGTTTCTTAAAACATCGTTTAAACCTCCCCAATTACTCCATTGTGGCCTCCCGTTGTAAAGTTTGTTCATTTCAATTCCGTTAATTAAAACCGAACCATTATCCGAATCTAACCCTCGTACTCTAAAAAAAGAGGAACTAAACTCGAATGCCGCTGTTCGCTGAAATATATCTCTTGAAGATGATAATAACCCTGAAATATTATCTGATGCACTTGTATCATCATTAAGTTCGTCATCGGAAAGTGAAATAGTAAACAAATCAGAAGCATCTAAAACATCGATATCTAAAGACATGTCTGTAATATTTACAGTTTGTCCTTCATTAACCACTATTGGGTATCTTTTGGTGACGTACCCTTCTTTAGAGATTCTCAACACCTGTTCACCTAAAGGCACATTGGTAGAAAATATAAACTCTCCTATACCATCCGTTTGAGTTGTTTGTTGTGTTTCTTCAATTGTAATAGTAACACCTGGAATTGGTTCAAAAGTAGTGGCATCTTTAACACTTCCCTTTACGGTAGTTTGTTGGGCAAAAGCTATAGAGATTGAAAAAAATCCGATTAGAAAAATAAATGAACTTTTTTTCATGCTTGAATTTATAATTAATAAATCGTTCTGCATTAAATAATAGATATTTAGGGCGTACAAATATATATTATTTATTATAAATACTTACATTTGAAGTAAGATTTTATTGACTATTAATATAAACATAATACTTCTATTAATGAGGCCATTACAATTTAGGTTAGCCATACTTTTCTTACTTATTCTTTTAAGTGCAAACGCACAAGAAAAGAAGAGGTTTAAGGTACATACTATTGCCTTTTATAATTTAGAAAATTTGTTTGATACCATTAACGATCCTAACAAGTTTGATGAACGTAGCCCTATTATGGAAATGAAGACTAATCGTGCTGAAGTATATAAAAAGAAAGTGCATAATATGGCTCGTGTAATTGCTGATATTGGTTCTGAGGTTACACATAATACTCCTGTTATTATAGGCATATCAGAAGTAGAAAACAGAGAGGTTATAGAAGATGTTGTTAACGACCCTCTCCTTTTACATAAAGATTATGGCATTGTTCATTTTAATTCTCCTGATGTTCGTAGTATTGATGTAGGTTTATTATATCAAAAAGCACTATTTACTCCAATACTTACCAGTTCTCACGAGTTAAAAATTTATGATGATATTACCAGAAAACGTGTGTACACAAGAGATCAATTGTTAGTAAGCGGAAAATTAGAAGGAGAGATGATACACATTATTGTTAACCATTGGCCTTCCAGAAGTGGTGGTGAAGCACGAAGCCGACCTAAACGTATTGCGGCAGCTAAACTAACTAAAAGACTTATTGATTCGCTACAGTCTATTGACCCTTATGCGAAAATTTTTGCAATGGGAGATTTAAACGACGACCCAACCAATGCCAGTGTAAAAGATATTTTAAAAGCAAAAAAAGATAAAGAAGATGTTGGGCTTAAAGGTATTTATAACCCAATGGAAGCTATGGCTAAAAAAGGATTGGGTTCTAATGCCTATAGAGATGCCTGGAGTTTGTTCGATCAGATTATGGTAACCAAGCCATTACTTGAAAAAGATTATTCTTCGTTTCGGTTTTATAAAGCCGGTATTTTTGGTAAAAATTATTTAATTAATAAAAAAGGTCGTTGGAAAGGCTATCCTTTTAGAAGCTTTGCCGATGGCGGTTTTACTAACGGATTTAGTGATCACTTTCCTGTTTTTGTGTATGTGATCAAGGAGATTAAATAACGTGAGTTTGATATAATACATGCTGATTATCAGATATATAGTTGTTTGTTTTGTTAAACTCTGTCATTCCTGCGTAGGCAGGAATCTATTGAAAGTTTGTTCTGGATTAGCTGCGCTGAACCTAAAGGTTTATCTGCCTACGCAGGAATGACAAAATTGATTTAAAGTACATGTTTTCTATTACTTGACTATTTTAGATGTATCGAACTCACATTAAATAGAATATTATTTAAATAAAAGATCCCGCTCTTCAGCGGGATTAGTTCAATAAACTATTTTGATTGCGTCTTCTAGACTATTCAAAATAGAATTTCACTAACTCAACCACAAATTCCAAGGAATTTTTGCTAATACAAGCAATAATGCCAACATATAAAAAATCGCTATGGTTTTAAATTTTGAATTAGAAGTTAACTTCTTTTTTTGTTTAGAGTAACCTATAGTAATTAATACCACTGCTATAATCATGGTTAATGGGTGTTCTATGATATTTGATCTCAACGTGCTATCCTTCATAATGGCTCCCATACCCATATCGCTAATAAGACTTATATAATCTGAAACAAAAAACAGTACAACGCCTATTAATAATTGTATATGCATAACAATTAGAGTAAATAACGAGATTCTAAAATCTTTGGCATGAAACTCCTTTTTACCTATAAATTTAATAAGTGCATTTATAGCGGCAAATATTAAAATAAGCACTGCTAAATAAGCCCAATAAGAATGTAATATTTTAATCATGTCCATTATATTTTAAATTTATTAGTTAGATTATTCGATTTTCCAAAAGTAATAAATTTTAGCTATAAAAAAACCTGCTCGGTTGAGCAGGTTTTAAAATATTTAAAAGGGCTAATAATTAGAATTTAAATCTTAAAGAGAAATTCCATGTAGTTCCAAATCCAAACCAAACAGAGTTACGTACATCTATGCCCTTATACGTAGTAGAGCCAGAATCAGCTTGTATGTTAGAATTTGACTCCGCAATATATTCTTCATTAAACAAGTTGTTAATGTTCAATCTAGCAGAAGCATTACTCCCGAACAAATCAAATCTATAAGTTGCTCCAAGATCAATAAGGTTATACGCTGGAAGTTTTAACCCTCCTTTGTTATCTGGACTTAAAAAGTCAGAATCTGTAATGCTATAATCAGCATAAAGATTATCAACACTTCTCCAGCCTAAATCTACATTGAAATTATCCCCAATACTGTAGTCTGCTTCCAAATATGACACAAACTGAGCTGCATCCCCTATTTCAGCATCCTTAGTATAAAGAGTTCCTGTACCAATTTGGTTATTGTTATCATCAAACAATGTTGAAGCAAAATTTTTGGTATATTTCCAATCACCTATTGATAACATTGCTATCAACCTAAGGTTTGATGTCGCTTTATAATTAGCTTCAAGTTCCAGACCATTGTGCAACTGATTTATATCTTTAAACTGAGCAGTTCCTTCAGTACCTCCCTCGTTTATAAAACTTCGTGAAACAAAACGATTACCCCACTTTGTTGTATATAAGTTTAAATCAAGCGAAAATTTATTTGTTGTAAATCCATATCCAATTTCAAAGGAAGTGATTTTTTCATTTTGAATATCCGGATTAATATTGTTTGCAAAATTTGGGAATACTGCATCAAAATTTGGTTGACGACTAATATAACCAGCATTTATGAAAATGTTATTTTCATCATCTAAATTATAATTTACGCCTCCTTTAAAATAACCGCCACCTACATTTTTCTTTTTACTAAGTGGTTGTAACGGTTGGTCAAATAAATCTTCTCGTTGGAAAGATTGATTTGAAAGTCCCGCTTGAATAACAGCTGTAAAAACATCATCGCTAGAATATTCCGCCAATACATTGAAGCCTTTCCAGCCTACCTTACCAATGTTATAATAATCAATTTTGGTCCTTTTAATCCAGTATCTCTGAAAGGAGAAGCTTTTATAGTTGTTTCAATGATTTGTCCAGCACTATTTTTGTTACCAGTTGAATAATATCCATCAAGACCTAAAAGATCATTTAAAGCACGATAGTGGTATCCCTTATAATCACGTAAATCAATTCCAAAACTATATCTCATTTTACCTGCATTG
>JAGLKH010000299.1 GCA_023141985.1 Flavobacteriaceae bacterium
GCAATGGATAAGTATCCTAAATCAAATATCTAAAGAATACCAGAAAAACCCAGATAAATTAATCGAGTATGCTGATAAATTAGAAAAGGGCATCAAGTCTTTAGATGTTGTCACTTTAAACACAAACCAACCCGTTTTTACTCAAGATTTTGTAAAAGAGGCTGTAAGTTTATGGTCTAAAAACTTTGATAATTCTAAAGGAGGTTTAAATCGCGCTCCAAAATTTATGATGCCTAATAACTTACACTTTTTGCTACGACAGGCATATCAAAATAATAATTTAGAACTTCAAAAATATGTAAACTTAACTCTCTCAAAAATAGCTTTTGGAGGTGTCTTTGACCAAATTGGTGGTGGATTTTCACGATATTCTGTAGATTTTAAATGGCATGTTCCACATTTTGAAAAAATGCTTTATGATAATGCACAACTTGTGAGTTTGTATAGCGATGCTTATTTAATTACTAAAAATAAATTATATAAAGATGTTGTTTATCAAACTCTCGATTTTGTTAATCGTGAACTCACAGATAAGGAAGGAACATTTTATTCCTCTTTAGATGCAGATAGTACAACTCCAAAAGGCGAATTAGAAGAAGGCGCATATTATGTTTGGACGAAAGAAGAATTGAAACCTCTGTTAGGAAATGATTACGATATTTTTGCTGATTATTTTAATGTAAACAACTATGGTATTTGGGAACACAAAAACTATGTGCTAATTAGAAAAGATAGTGATAAAGACATTGCTGAAAAGCATAAAATATCCATTGAAGAATTATCTGATAAACTCATTGAATGGAAATCATTGCTTCTATCAGAAAGAGAAAAGCGTAATCACCCAAGATTAGATAACAAAATACTTACCTCTTGGAATGCTCTTATGCTTAAAGGTTATGTTGATGCATATCGTGTTTTTAATGAACCTAAATTTTTAGCTTCAGCAATAAAAAATGCTGAATTCATTATAAACAAACAATTAAATGGTATTGGAAGATTAAACCATAGTTATAAAGAAGGTAAAAGTACAATAAATGGTTACCTGGAAGATTATGCTGCAACTATAGAAGCTTTTATAACCCTTTATGAAAACACTTTAGAAGAAAAATGGTTGCTTGCTGCTAGAAATTTAACCAATTATACTTTTGATCATTTCTTTGACGATCAAAACAAAATGTTCTATTTTACTTCTAATGAAGATGCTTCGTTAGTAACTAGAAATATTGAATATAGAGATAATGTCATCCCTGCAAGTAACTCCATTATGGCAAAAAACTTATTTAAACTTTCCCATTATTTTGATAATGAAGCCTATGCGAATACTGCGTCAACAATGCTCAATAATGTAGTGGTAGAAATGGAATCCTATCCTTCGGGATTTTCTAATTGGTTAGATTTAATGTTAAATTATACGAATAATTTTTATGAAGTAGCTGTTGTTGGTGAAGAGGTAATGGAGAAAATAAAGGATCTAAATCAAACTTATCTTCCTAATAAGCTCATTGTTGGAAGTCAAAGTGAAAATGATTTACCTCTATTAAAAAACAGGTATGTTGAAGATAAAACATTCATTTATGTTTGTGTAAACAAAGCGTGTAAACTCCCTGTAACTCAAGTAAATCAAGCTATTAAACTACTTCAGGACTAAAAATAAATACTATGACCCTATTGCAAACATTCTTTATCGTATTAGTTGCATTATTACATTTTTATTTTTTAATCTTAGAAATGTTTTTTTGGACAAAACCAAAAGGCTTAAAAACCTTTGGTCTAAAAAAAGAATATGCCGAACAATCTAAAGTGTTGGCTGCTAACCAAGGATTATATAATGGCTTTTTAGCTACTGGATTGATATGGTCTATTATTGAAAAAAATGCTGAAACAGCAATTTTCTTTTTAATATGTGTGACTATTGCAGGAATTTATGGGTCTTATTCTACAAAGAAAACAAGACTATTTTTTGTCCAGGCAGTACCTGCAATAATAGCGATACTTCTTGTTATTTTTAATTAATAAAAATCTTTGAAAATTAATTTAAAATTATACTGATTATGGAATACATTGAAAAACTTTGGGCTCTTATTTTAGAATTTTCTCCACAAATATTAATCGCTTTAGCAATTTTAATTGTTGGGCTTTTTCTAATACGTATTGCTGCCAAAATTTCAAGAAGAATGATGGCAAAAAGCGGTATTGATTTATCACTACAAAAATTTCTATCTAATCTTGTAAACTGGACCCTTAAAATTTTATTATTTGTTGTTGTTATCTCAAAATTAGGCGTAGAAACCACCTCTTTTGCTGCAATTTTAGCAGCTGCTGGTTTAGCCGTTGGATTAGCATTGCAAGGCTCCTTAAGCAATTTTGCCGGAGGAGTATTAATTATGATTTTTAAACCTATAAAGATTGGCGATCTTATTGAAGCACAAGGTGAAGTTGGTGTTGTTAAAGAAATTGAAATTTTTACAACCAAATTAACGGGGCTTTCAAACAAAGAAATTATTATCCCAAATGGCTCTTTATCAAATGGTAATATAGTTAATTACACTACAGAAGGTACACGTCGAGTGGATTTAACCTTTGGTGTTGGTTACGATTCTGATATTAAAAAGACCAAAGAGGTATTATTACATGTTTTGACTTCTCATCCAATGGTACTGAAAGACCCTGCTCCAACTGTAAATGTGTCTGAATTAGCTGATAGCTCCATAAATTTTGCTGTTAGACCATGGTGTAACACAGAAGATTATTGGACAGTATATTTTGACGTTACTGAAAATACCAAAGAGGCATTAGATGCAGCTGGAATAGAAATTCCTTATCCACATAGTGTAGAAATACGTAAAGAAGGCTAAATCTTTTTTGGTTTTATTGCTATAAAATCTTTTAAATAATAAGGTTCAAAATAAGCGACATCTTCGGTGTCGTTTTTTTTGTATTTATTATAAGCTAACAAACTCATTTCGTTGGCAGAAGGCAATTTGTTGTCAATAAAAACAGCATTTGCATGTGTGATTAACGTTTTGGTTTTTTCAACACCATTGCCTATAAAATAAACGGTTCCTTTCTCTAAGTATTCGTTAAATGAATCTTCTCCTAAAATTTCTGCTTGTGTTTCTCTTATTTGATGATAATCTGAATTATATACAGCTGAATACACTTCCATACGCCTGGCGTCTAACATTGGTACAATAACACCATCCTCAATTTTAATTTGATGCGCTAATACTTCTAATGTAGGGATAGAAATAAGGGGTTTATCTAAAGCAAAACACAATCCTTTTGCTGCCGAAACACCTATACGCAACCCTGTATAAGAGCCAGGACCTTTGCTAATCGCTATTGCGTTTAATTCGTTTAAAGAAACTTCAGCTTCTTTTAAAACAACATCTATATAAACATGCAATCGCTCTGAATGAGAGTAAGTACTATTATAGTCTTCTTTTAAAACCAAAGTCTCCCCTTCTCTAGAAAGAGAGACTGAACAATTAGTTGTACTTGTTTCTATGTTTAATATAAATGAGTTCAATGTCAATTAATCCAGGGTGATTGTTTTGCCTATGTAAAAGTCTAAAACTTTTGTTTTAAATACAAAATCGTATTTCGCATTTATTAAAGACGATTGTGCATTAACTAATCGAATTCTAGTTTGTTCGAGATCAAAAGAATTCATTGCACCAATATTAAAACGCTCTTGAGAATTATTAAAAGCTAATTCTTGAGATACTAATGATTTTTTGGCAGCTTCAAAAGCTTTTAAAGCAGCTTGAGCATCTGTAAAAGCACGTTGTACGTTTGATTCTAAATTGTATTTAGCTTGTACTAAATCTAATTTACTATTCTCTTCTTGTATTTTAGACTTAGCAACGGCAGTCTTATTTTGAAATCTAGAGAATATTGGGATACTCATATTTA
>JAGLKH010000003.1 GCA_023141985.1 Flavobacteriaceae bacterium
CATGGCTAAAAAGAAAGAAGTTAGTGTAGAAGACCGATTAAGAGCACTATATGATTTACAATTAATTGATTCTCGTATTGATGAAATTAGAAATATAAGAGGAGAACTTCCATTAGAAGTACGTGATTTAGAAGATGAAGTTGAAGGTTTACATACCAGACTTCAAAATTTAGATGAAAGTCTTGCCAATATAGACGATCAAATTAAAGGAAAAAAGAATCTTACTGAAGAGGCTAAAGCTTTAATTAAAAAATATAGTGAGCAACAAAAAAATGTTAGAAATAACAGAGAATATAACTCTTTAACAAAAGAAATAGAATTTCAAGAATTAGAAATTCAATTGGCTGAAAAGAACATTAAAGAATATTTTGCTCAAATAGATCAGAAAAACGAAATTATTAATGCTAATAAAGAACGTATTAAAGAACGTGAAACTCATTTAAAGCACAAAAAATCTGAATTAGATAATATTCTTGCTGAAACCGAAAAAGAAGAAGAAGTATTAAATAAAAAATCGGAAAAATATAAGCAATTAATTGAAGAACGTTTAGTATCGGCTTATACAAGAATTCGTAAAAATGTAAAAAATGGTTTAGCTGTTGTACCAATCCAAAGAGGTGCTGCTGGTGGATCTTTCTTTACAATACCTCCACAAGTAATTGTAGAAATAGCTTCTCGTAAAAAAATTATTACCGATGAGCATAGTGGAAGAATTTTAGTCGATGAAGCTTTAGCTACTGAACAAAAAGCTAAAATGGAAAAACTATTTGCTAAACTTTAATATAAAATATTTATACTAAATTTAAAGCCTTTACAAATTTGTAAAGGCTTTTTTTATTTAAAAAATCAATATTATTTTAAGTTTCTATAATTTATAACGACATAATTCAAAATACAAATTGTCATGATAAATATAAAATCTATAATTACAACTATAACCCTAATATTTGCTTTAAGTTGCCAAAATAACGCACAAGTAAAAACTAATACTCAATCCGAAAAAAGCAACATAGAACAAGGAATTGTTGATGCTGATCCAATTGAAGTAGCTCTTCAAAACGGGAAAGCCAAAGCCTATTTTGCAAGTGGATGCTTTTGGTGTGTAGAAGCTGTTTACGAAAGTGTTAAAGGTGTTGAAGAAGTTATTAATGGTTATGCCGGAGGATATACTTTAAACCCAACTTACCAGAAAAGTAATACTGGTCGTACTGGACATGCTGAAGCTGTAGAAGTTATATATGATCCAACTATTGTTGATTTTGCAACTTTAGTAGATGTCTATTTTGGTTCGCAAAACCCCACTCAGGTTAATGGACAAGGACCAGATCGAGGTTCTCAATATCGTTCGATTATTTTTTATCAAAATGAAGAACAAAAAATAATAATAACAGAGAAAATAGATGAACTTGCAGAGAAGCTAAACGCAAAAATCGCAGCCGAAGTTTATCCGTTTCAAAAATTTTGGGTTGCAGAGGATTATCATCAAAATTACGAAAGATTACATCCTGAAAGCAGTTATATTCAACGCATATCCATCCCAAGACTTAATAAATTTAAAAGAAAATTTTCACGCTTACTAAAAGAGGATCAACACTAAGGCTTAGTTGCTTTAAGTGTAAAGATTAAAGGATACAATTTATCTTTTAATTCATACATTCCTGATTCTGTTTCAACCAAATCAGGCAATACATTATATGGACTTTCATCATATTCTTTCAGATACTCAATATGTAATCCAGCTTCAATCAAGGCAGAAATAACTTCGCCTAAACCATGGTTCCAACCATACTCTTTACTTATCATTTTTGAATCTATATCTGCATATGTACCTTCATATTCTTCATAGATTACCTCATTTTGTTGGTAAGCATATTTCATAATAGTTTTACCTTCTAAATAATCAAACATCCAAACAATTGGGTGGAATTCTGCAATAAAAAAAGTTCCACCCTTATTTAATCGTTCTGCTATTAGCTGCCCCCAAGGTTTTAAATCCGGTAACCAACCTATCACACCATAACTGGTAAAAACAATATCAAAAGTTTCTGCAACATATTTCGAAGCATCCAAAACATTACAGCATATAAATTCTACATCTAGTCCCAACTCATCATTTAATTTTTGAGCCATTTTTATACCTTCATTACTAATATCTATGCCAACACTCTTTGCTCCTAACCTACTCCAACTAAGCGTGTCTTGTCCAAAATGGCATTGTAAATGCAATAATGACTTATCGGTAACATCTCCTAAAGCTTCAAGTTCGTATGACATTAATGAGGATTTACCTTTTTTAAAAGCTTCTATGTCATACATTTCACTTTTAGTATGAACTTTTACTTTCTTATTCCAAGTGGTTTTATTGGTTTGAAAATATTTATCGTTTATACTCATAATTATATGTTTCAACATCGAATATAAAACTTCTATTTAAATGTTTGCTATCTTTGATCAAAATTAGTCTTATGAAGTATCCTATTTATATAATTTTCATTGCCTTTTCTATTCTGTCTTGTAAAAATGAAAAAAAAGATTCTGGAGAAATGCAACTAACTATTGCTCAAAAAATCGCTAATGCTCATGGTTTTCAAAATTGGGATAAGGTTTATCAAATAAATTTTACATTCAATGTGGATAGAGACAGCAGTCATTTTGAACGAACATGGCAATGGGAACCAAAAACTAATAATGTGATTATGATTTCTAAAGGAGATACGATTGTCTATAACAGATCACAAATTGACAGCACAAACCTAAATACTGACAAAGCTTTTATTAACGACAAATATTGGCTTCTTGCACCTTTCAATTTAGTTTGGGATAAAGGTACAACTATAAGCGATCCAATAAAAGAGGAAGCACCAATTGGCAAAAAAGAGCTTTACAAGATTATGCTTACTTATCCAACTGAAGGTGGTTACACACCCGGAGATGCATACGATTTTTATTATGGCGATGATTTTATAATAAAAGAATGGACTTTTAGAAGATCTAATTCAAGTGAGCCAACACTAAGTACTACTTGGGAAGATTATAAAGATTACAATGGCATCAAAATAGCTTTGAAACATAATAGATTAGAAACTAATAGAAAACTCTATTTTTCTAATGTAAAAGTAACTCTCGAATAAATTATTTTTAGTTTTAAATTCATATTTTTGAGTAAAATCAAAAAAAACAATACTTTGTCCAATTATCAACTCGGTCCAGATTACGCAAAACAACAAGACCTATTAGACGAATTATCAGATTACAGAAATCAATTTCATATTCCAAAAGACAATAATGGAAATGAATTAATATACCTTACAGGAAACTCCCTTGGCCTACAGCCAAAAATTACCAAAGATTATATAAACCAAGTGCTTGAAGACTGGGCTAATCTTGGTGTAGAAGGCCACACAGAAGCAAAAAACCCCTGGTTACCTTACCACGAATTTTTAACCGAAAGTATGGCAAATTTAGTTGGTGCAAAATCAATTGAAGTCGTTGTAATGAATACACTTACTGCCAATCTTCATTTTATGATGGTTTCCTTTTATCAGCCAACCGAAACGCGCTATAAAATATTAATCGAAAGCGATGCTTTTCCATCAGATAAATACGCTGTAGAATCACAATTACGTCATCATGGTTACAATGATAAAGAAGGATTAATTCTTTGGAAACCTCGCGAGAATGAAGAATTACTACGCTATGAAGATTTAGAAGCTATTTTAGAAACACATGGCAACGAGATTGCTCTTATTATGATTGGCGGAGTCAACTATTATACAGGACAATTTTTTGATTTAAAACGCATCACAGAATTAGGACATAAACATGGTTGTATTGTTGGTTTTGATTGTGCTCATGGCGCAGGAAATGTAGTATTGAACCTACACGATTCTGGAGCTGACTTTGCCGTTTGGTGCACCTATAAATACCTAAATTCTGGACCAGGAAGTTTAAGTGGTTGTTTTGTTCATGAAAAACATGCATATGATAAAACCCTGAACCGATTTACAGGTTGGTGGAGCCATAATAAGCAAACGCGTTTTAATATGCGACATGAATTTGATGTACTCCCGGGAGCAGAAGGATGGCAATTAAGCAATCCTCCTATCCTATCTATGGCTGCAATAAGGGCTTCTTTAGATTTGTTTAATGAAGTAGGAATAACAAAACTTACTGAAAAATCAAAAAAACTTACAGGATACTTTGAATTCTTAATTCATCAATTAAACAACCAAGACATAAAGATCATTACACCAGGTAATCCTGAAGAACGTGGTTGTCAATTGTCTATTCAAGTTAAAAATGCTGATAAAAGCTTACATGATAAATT
>JAGLKH010000030.1 GCA_023141985.1 Flavobacteriaceae bacterium
GTAATATTAATCATGTGGCACACCATTAACAGTTTTGTATTTGGTGTTATAGCATTAGCATAAAGGTCTACAATTTCTTCATCAGAGGTTGGATGATTAGGTACCGAAACGATTTTATTTACCATTCCATAGCGTTTGGAAACTTGTTCGAACATAATTTTCATTGCACCATAATCCTGTTTGGCAAAAACAGCTTCATCTCCTTTTTTCCATGGAAATCCTTTAATTACCATATCTAAAGACTCCGTAGTATTTCTAGTAATAATTACGTTTTTAGAGGTGCAACCTATAACCTTAGCCAACTTTTGCGCCATACGTTTCTTATTATCCCATTGTACAGTTCGCATATAATAAGAGCCTTCGTAGTTTACCATTTTTGCATGCTCGATCATGCCATTTAGTGTTGATGTAGGAATAATATTGTAGTAGCCACTTTCTAAATTAATATAGTCTGGCTTTAGCTTATAATCTTGCCTTATTTTTAACCAGAAATCATCCTGGCTTGCCAATGTTGTAATTGGCACATGCTCAATTTCGGCAGCCCAACTACTAATGCCATTTAGATATAGTGGCGAGCCTAATGCAGCCAAAGATATGTTTTTAATAAAGTCTCTTTTGTTCATAATGGTTAATCATTTCAATAAAGATAGTGAATTATGAACTAAGAGATATCTATGCAGAAATCAATAACAGCAATAAAGTTTCAAAAAGAATATGGTAGTCTTGAAAAATATTTTTGAAAAAAAATACTACTTCTTCAGCTCCAGTTTCTCTGCAAAATAATCACAAAAATCTTTCATGGTTGCTGCCATCTTTTCATCTTGTGTTGCACGATAAAATGTATCACTCATGGCAACTAGAGTTTGATGAAAAAATACTTTCATTTCATCAACTGGCATATCTTTGGTCCATAGATCTATGCGTAATGCTTCTTTAGCCTTGTTATCCCAAACCGAAAGTAACATTGCTTTTGCTTCCTCATTAGTTATACCTCCATCTGCAGCTGTCCAGGATAATTTTTCTGGCACTTTATTTTCATCAAGCTTTACTGTAAGTTCTATTTTTGAAGTATGTGTTTTTGACATTATTTTCGTGGCTTAAATTTAGAATTATTAAAAACATCTTCGGCTTTTGTATTCAACATTTGCTGTAAAGTTACATCGTTATTTTTCATATAAGCTCTTACAATTTGCCAACCTATATATTGCCCTAATCGTCCTGGAGATTCGTTATCTAATTCTAAATTAAACTTAGAAAAAGGAGCAGGATTAATAAAACGCTCTAATAATTTAGGGTTTGTTTCAAATAATAATTCCCTTTCAACAAAATAGCGCCAAATATAACTTTCGTTAGCTGTTGCCCAATCCAATTGTTCTTTTGTATATCCCATTTTTTCTTCATCTGTTTTAAACGGAATTATAAGATCTTTAAAATACAACACCTTACCATAATAGATCATCTCATCTAAAAACGTTTTTCTTTTTGATTGATAAATTTGTTGCTGTGCATATTGAGTGGCCAAATCGGATACGATTTGAGACGCTTTAAAATTTTGCTTTAAATAGTTATGAATCCCTACATAAAATTTATGATTAGTTCCCAAATAAGTATCTAAAGCTATCAGTACAATAGTGTCAGTAACAATGGTTTTATTTCTATAGTCCACATCCGAAGTCACTGTAATAACTCGTGGCATTTTAAATGCTTTAAAATAATATATTAAATGTTGAAATAGCGATTGTATTTCA
Organism: Flavobacteriaceae bacterium; assembly: GCA_023141985.1. GTDB lineage: Bacteria > Bacteroidota > Bacteroidia > Flavobacteriales > Flavobacteriaceae > PRS1. Next base: position 1,749 of record JAGLKH010000030.1, read on the forward strand.
GTTTCATAACTTTGATCGTCTGCAAAAGCTTTTTCTACTTCTGAATTTAATTGTTGTTGCAAAGTGTCATTAATTCTATGTATCCATACAGAATCATTATAACGTTTAGAGAACATAAATGGATACTCAGTTTTTAACTCCGGAAGACTTTCAGGTGTCGCTTTAGCAAAAAGTTTATCAAAACGCTCTACATTTACTGTAACATCAATTTCAGCAATTTCTTTTTCTAATTTGCTGTCTGTTTTGCAAGAAAATGCCAAACTTATAATAACTATAATACTTAATATTTTTCGCATAAAATGAAGTTGTTAAACTTAAGGATATCTCTAAAACGAAATTAATTTTTATTAATTATTCTATTCGCTTATTTTTGTTCTACAAAGGTAATATTCTTTATGTAAAAATCACTAACTAATGAAAGCAGAAAAAGTTGCATCACATATAGTAAATTGGCTTAAAGATTATGCTACTAAAGCAAAAGTAAATGGTTTTGTTATTGGTATTTCTGGTGGAATTGATTCTGCAGTAACATCAACCTTATGTGCCAAAACAGGTTTAGTGGTTTTATGTGTTGAAATGCCAATACATCAAGCGAAAAGTCATGTTTCAAGAGCTCAAGAACACATTGCTCAACTAAAAGAAAGATTTGAAAATGTAAGTGCTGTAAGTGTTGATTTAACTCCAGTTTTTGAAGAATTTAAAACTGAAGTCTCACTTGATGGTACCCCGGAAGCGGTTGATATGGCTTTAGCTAATACTCGAGCAAGATTACGAATGACCACACTTTATTATCATGCAGGCTTATTAGGTTTACTTGTTGCTGGAACTGGGAACAGAGTAGAGGATTTTGGTGTTGGGTTCTACACAAAATATGGTGATGGTGGTGTTGACTTAAGTCCAATTGCAGATTTGTTAAAATCTGAAGTTTACAAATTAGGAGAATATTTACAAGTACCTAATTCTATTATGGTTGCAGCGCCTAGTGATGGATTATTTGGAGATGCAAGGAGTGATGAAGACCAAATTGGAGCAAATTATGATGAATTAGAATGGGCAATGCAAATGGATGCTGAAGGTAAAACTATTGAAGATTTTAAAAATCGCCAAAAAGAAGTGTTTAATATCTTTAAACGCTATAACACAGCCAATAAACATAAAATGTTACCAATTCCTGTTTGTAAAATCCCTAAAGATTACATATAAGTTTTCATAATTTCTTTCCAATGACAATATTTTACATTGTTTTTTTGTATTTTTATACAATATCACTAACAACCCGTAACCCCCTTTTCTATTTGTAATTATACCTTCTTAATACTAACTTTAAAACTTATATCATGATTAAGGTATTGGTCGCAGATTTTCACCCTATTATAAGAACTGGACTTAGACTACTTTTCGAGTCTTCACCGGATATACAAGTTATTGGCAGTGTAACTACTGGAAAAGAATTGTTTGATTTTGTAGGAAAACATGATGTGGATGTCGTTCTTTCCGAAATTGATTTACCTGAACTTAATGGAATTACTGCCCTTAGAACTTTAAAAAAAGAATATAGCGATGTAAATGTTATTATGTTTAGTTCTCATCCTGAAGAAATATATGCCATAAGTACTATTAAAGCAGGAGCATCAGGTTATTTAAGCAAAACGGTGAGTACTCAAACTATTAAAGATGCCATTATTAAAGTGTATAATGGAGGCATTTACATTAGTAATAAATTAGCGCAGCGCCTGGCTTTTGATGAACGAGGTAATAAACCTAGTAAACTTTACAAAAAACTATCACTGCGAGAAGTTGAAGTTTTAAAATTATTGTCTACTGGTAGAAGAAATAAAGAAATCTCTAAAGAACTGGATATTAACGAAAAAACGGTGAGCACCTATAAAGCCCGACTAATGAAAAAACTAAATGTTACTAATTTGGTAGATCTTATTAACCAAGCAAGACATTTAGAATTAGATTAGTTATAATACCCGATTTAGTTTTCTCGATAATAACATTTTTAGGCTGGAATAATCTTTAACTTCTTCTAAAACTCTTTTATTAATATCATTTTTATTATCTAAAGTTTCTTGCTTAAATTCGCTTACTTTTTGATCAATTAAAAAACATCGTAAACTTAAAATAGTTTCATTTACTAATTGGGCAACACTATGTTTTTTTGCTTTTGGAAAGATATTATTTCGCTCCCAATCATGTAACGAATAACGCTCGTCATTCATTAATATATTTGTAATATCACCAGCGATTCCAGGATTAACTTTATTTACAAAATTTTCTAAGCCAGAATCCGGATTCTGATTTAATGCATCAATTATGGTATAATACAGCTCTCTAAAATTGTCGTTAGAGAATTCCATTTCATCTTCTTGAAGATCTAAATAAATTTTTTCAAAAACTTTTGTTTGATGTATAACAGGCTCTAAAATTAATTCTCCTTTTTCATTTTCTTTTAAAACTAAATCTTCAAAATCTTCTGTTTTGTTGCCATAAAGCAATAATGCTTCAATTATTCTTTGTTCTAATTCAAACTGAACATTTACTTTTTTTAATGCTGATTTATGCTTAACAACTTCAAAAGCTTTTTGTTTTGTTTTATATGTTTTATTAGCATCTCTTAATTCTTTTCTCCCTATTTGAGCTAATGTACTAAATAGTACCTCTTCGCTAATATCCATAATTCGAGCACACTCTTGCACGTAGATTTCCGTTTGAATACGATCTGGAATTTTAGAAATACTTGTTACCATATCTCTTATAAGTCCAGCCTTTTTTACAGGATCGTTTTTGGCGTCTTCCATTAACAAAGCTGCTTTATAAGCGATAAAATCTTTGGCATTCTCTTGTAGATACAATGCTAACTCTTCAAACGTGTTTTGTTTGGCAAAACTATCGGGATCTTCACCTTCTGGAAACGTACACACCTTAACATTCATGCCTTGCTCTAAAATAAGATCGATACCTCTAAGCGAAGCTCGTATTCCTGCGGCATCACCATCAAATAAAACAGTAATATTTTTTGTAAGCCTGTTTACCAGTCTTATCTGATCTGAGGTTAACGCTGTTCCAGAAGAGGACACCACATTCTTAATTCCTTTTTGATAAAGCTGAATAACATCAGTATAGCCTTCAACCAAATAACAATTATCTTCTTTAGCAATACTTTGTTTTGCATGATAAATGCCATAGAGTACTTTACTTTTATGATAGATATCACTCTCTGGAGAATTAAGGTATTTAGCAGCATTTTTATTACTAGCTAAAATACGACCACCAAAACCTAAAACACGACCAGACATACTATGTATTGGAAAAATAACGCGTCCTTTAAAACGATCGAATTGCTTCTCTTCTTTAACAATAGTCAGTCCGGTTTTTTCTAAATAGTTTAGCTGGTATCCCTTTTTTAAAGCCTCATCTGTAAAAGCTTGCCATTCGTCTAAAGCATAGCCTAAATCGAATTTCTTTATAGTCTCTTCTGTGAAATCACGCTCTTTAAAATAGCTTAACCCAATGGCCTTGCCTTGATCTGTTTTATGTAATATATTTTGAAAATACTGACTCGCAAATTCACTTACCAGATACATGCTTTCACGTTCATCTGCTTCTTGCTTTTGTTCATCGCTTTGTTCAGTTTCTTCAATCTCTATATTGTATTTTTTTGCCAGATACTTTATAGCTTCAGGATAGGTAAAATGCTCGTGTTCCATTAAAAAAGATACTACTGTACCTCCTTTTCCGCTTGAAAAATCTTTCCAAATTTGCTTAACAGGAGACACCATAAAACTTGGTGTACGTTCTTCGCTAAACGGGCTCAAACCCTTAAAATTACTACCTGCTTTTTTAAGATTTACAAAATCGCCAATAACCTCCTCTACACGAGCAGTATCAAATACTTGGTCTATGGTCGATCTTGATATCAAATTAAATTAACAGGATGTTGTTAATGAAATTTTCGCTTTCACGAAAATCACTTTGTAAATGTAATACAAAACTAAATGTAGTAAAAATTAATATCACTCCAAATATAACTTTGCAAGAAAACAACTCATTTAATATAAATAATCTTTAATCATTTGTATATTTAAAAAGTATACTATTAATAAACTAAACACCAATTTATGAAAGCTTTCTATTTTAAAATTGTTTTTCTTTTTATAATTTTATCTGGATGCAACTCCAATCAAAAACTACAATCAAATTTCGAACATAACCTCAACAACAATGAACCTAAACCTTGGACCAGCGAAGCATTTGAAAAAGGTGAAGACGATTTTACTTTTGCCATTATTTCCGATCTTAACGGGGGAGAAAGAGAAGGCATTTATAATATTGCAGTAGAACAGATTAACAGACTCGAACCCACTTTCGTTTTAAGTGTAGGAGATCTTATTGATGGTGGTACAGAGGATTCTTTACAATTAAAAAAAGAATGGGATGATTTCGGTGCTCG
>JAGLKH010000300.1 GCA_023141985.1 Flavobacteriaceae bacterium
CGAAAATGACCAATAATTGGAAAGTTATGACTAATGGAATGCCGTCTTTGTATAATATCTCTAATGGCAACAATTGTTAATGCAATAATAATCCATAACCACCAACTAATGTTTCCTAAAAACGCCAAAAATTCTTTCAATATTTAATTATTCAAATAATCAAGAGATAATTGTATAAAGGTTTTTACACCTAATAACATGCCACTTTCGTCAATATAGAAATCCGGTGTATGATGTGGCGCAGCTTCAGCTACCGGAGTGTCAATAGGCTTTCCACCTAAAAAGAAAAATAAACCTGGAACTTCAAGTTGATAAAATGAAAAATCTTCAGCTCCGGTTATGGCATCAATTACAAATACTTTATCTTTTCCTGCAGATTTCTCTAGAGAAGGAACCATTTGAGCAGTTAAATCAATATGGTTATATGTAATAGCTGCACCCTCTGCAATATCTATCGTAGCTTTAGCTCTATATGCAGCTGCGATAGCTGGAACCATTTCTTTCATTCTCTTGTTAATTTGTGCTTGCATATCGTAATCTAATGTGCGTAAGGTTCCAATTATTTGAGCAGATTCAGGAATTATATTATTTCTTACGCCACTTGTAATTTTTCCAATGGACAGCACTACTGCTTGTCTTGTTAATGGCATTTCTCTACTTACTAATGTTTGCAAACCATCAATAATTTTAACACTGGCCATAATTGGATCAATTCCTGTCCAAGGTGTAGAACCATGACTTTGTTTACCGGTAATATTAATTTCAAACCTTTGTGCAGCAGCCATCATCCCTCCGGATCTATAGGCTATTGTTCCAACGTTTCGTCCAGCACCTATATGTAGTCCAAAAATAGCATCTACTTTTGGATTTTCTAATACACCTTCTTTTATCATTAATTTTGCACCTCCTTCTTCACCTTCAGGAGCGCCTTCTTCTGCCGGCTGAAAAATAAATTTTATGCTGCCATTAATTTTGTCTTTGTTTTTTGATAAAATTTCTGCAACTCCCATAAGTATTGATGTATGTGTATCATGACCACAAGCATGCATCACACCGGTTTCAACCCCGTTAAAAGTTGTTTTTAAATTAGATTTAAATGGTAAATCTACTCTTTCTGTAACTGGTAAAGCATCAATATCTGCTCTAAGAGCCAATACTTTTCCTGGATGGTCACCTTTTAAAACACCAACAACTCCAGTATGTGCAACTCCAGTCTGTACTTCTAATCCTAACGACCTTAAATGTTTAGCAATTTTTTCAGCTGTTTTAAATTCTCTATTTGATAATTCAGGATTTTCATGAAAATCGCGACGCCATTCTATTATTTTAGATTCGATATTAGTAATGTCTGCATCAAGACCATGCTGTGAAAATCCAACAAGGCTGGTAAAAAGTATCATTGTAAAAAGTAATTTTTTCATAATTGTTTAGTTTAGAATTTTATAAATTGGTAACCGTTATTTTGATATTGTATTAAAGCTGTCATTGCCGATAGCGCAAATTTCACACTTGGTACAACATTGTCTTTATTTAAACCTCTGTATACAGCAGTTTGGCCACATAGTATAATGTCAACACCTGCAGTATTTAGAGCTTCAATGAGTTTTAAATTTGGATTGTCTACACCAAACTTTTCTTTGTATTCTTTATTGTTCAGCACATCTTGCCATGCACTGGCGTGTATTGTTAAAGCTGCTTTTAGCTGATCTTTATGCATGCCTTGATCTGCATGGATATTTAAAAAACGTGCAGCAGTAACGATGTATTTATTCGGATCACTTTTATCTTCCGAAGTTTTAGAAACATCAAAAATAACTTTGAATGTAGCTGCTGTATCTGTTTTTATATCTGGGTTTTCGACAGTAAAGAATTCACCAAAACCTTTAATGATTTCACCATTAACCCTATTGTTTTGTGCGTAATTTTGAATAGAAATGCAAAGGCAGATTCCTAAAAGAAAGCGTAATTTGTTCATGAAGAAATGAAATTTTAGCCCTAAAGATATTTAAATTTTTATTATAGACTACTTAGCATTAAGAATTGTTTATAATTAATCTCATTTAGATTAAAAAATACGCATAACATTAGCTAAATTCACGCATTAAAATACAGCAATTTGGAGACCTATTTAAATCAGTTAAACGAAGCACAATTAGCACCAACTTTACAAAAAGATGGTCCTATGATTGTTATTGCCGGAGCAGGCTCTGGTAAAACACGTGTGCTTACTTATCGTATAGCTTATTTAATGAATCAGGGTGTAGATCCATTTAATATTTTGTCTTTAACTTTTACCAATAAGGCAGCTCGTGAGATGAAAGAGCGTATCGCAGCTATTGTTGGCGATAGTGAAGCCAAAAATATTTGGATGGGAACGTTCCATTCTGTGTTTGCTAAAATCTTGCGTTTTGAGGCAGATCGTTTAGGGTATCCAAGCAATTTTACTATTTACGACACACAAGATTCTCAACGTTTAATAGCTTCAATTATTAAAGAAATGAGGCTGGATAAAGATATCTATAAATACAAGCAGATTTATTCCAGAATTTCATCTTATAAAAACAGCTTAATAACTGTAAAAGCATATTTTCAAAATCCTGAACTTATTGAAGCAGATAAAATGGCAAGGCGTCCACTTTTAGGTGATATTTATAAGGAATATGTAGATCGTTGTTTTAAAGCCGGAGCAATGGATTTTGATGACTTGTTGCTAAAGACCAACGAATTGTTGACGAGGTTTCCTG
>JAGLKH010000301.1 GCA_023141985.1 Flavobacteriaceae bacterium
AATCATTCGCAATATTTAATTGTAAGAGCATTGTCGGATCGTTTTCAAAATATTTGTGTAGTTGGTGATGATGCTCAAAGTATTTACGCATTTCGTGGTGCAAATATTAATAACATTTTAAATTTTCAGCGTGATTACGATGATGTAAAGGTGTTTCGGTTAGAGCAAAATTATCGTTCTACCAAAAACATAGTGAATGCTGCAAACTCTATTATCGATAAAAACGAAACAAAACTCGAAAAAGTGGTTTGGACAGCCAATGAAGAAGGTTCTAAAATAAAGGTAAACCGTTCTCTGACCGATGGTGACGAAGGACGTTATGTGGCGAGTACAATTTTTGAAAGCAAAATGCAAAACCAGCTAAAGAATAGTGATTTTGCAGTGTTATACAGAACCAATGCACAATCTCGTGCTATTGAAGACGCCTTGAGAAAACGCGATATTTCGTATAGGATTTATGGAGGTTTGTCATTTTATCAACGTAAAGAAATAAAAGATGTATTATCTTATTTGCGACTCGTAATTAACCCGGCAGATGAAGAAGCTTTAAAGCGGATTATTAATTTCCCGGCTCGTGGTATTGGGCAAACTACAATCGACAAATTAATAGTTGCAGCAAATGGTTATGGACGTACTATTTTTGAACTGATACAGCATATTGATAACCTTGATATTGACTTAAATGCTGGAACAAAAACAAAACTTAAAAATTTTGTGATCATGCTTGAGAGTTTTCAAGTGATGAACCAAACAGCAAATGCTTTTGATTTAGCAGAGTATATTACTAAAGCAAGTGGTTTAATAAAGGAGTTCAATAAGGATGGTACACCAGAAGGGATAACCAGAATGGAGAATATAGAAGAGCTCTTAAATGGGATAAAAGATTTTGTAGAAGGTCAAAAAGAATTGGTAGATGCTACCGATTCCTTAGCTGAGTTTTTAGAAGATGTAGCTCTAGCAACCGATTTAGATGCAGACAAAGGAGATGCAAATCATGTAGCTTTAATGACGATACATTTAGCAAAAGGGTTAGAATTTGCTAACGTGTTTATTGTTGGACTTGAAGAAGATTTGTTTCCAAGTGCTATGAGTATGAATACACGTAGCGAGCTGGAAGAAGAAAGACGTTTGTTTTATGTTGCACTCACAAGAGCCGAAAAGCAGGCGTATTTAACTTATGCATTATCTAGGTATCGTTGGGGAAAATTAATTGATGCAGAACCAAGCCGATTTATTGAAGAAATAGAAGATAAATATCTGGAAATAATTACTCCAATTGAAGAACGCCGTTTCAACCCAATGCTTGATGATTCCATTTTTGGTGATGTAAAGCCCAATACAATTCGTTTTAAAAAACCAATACAAAAGAGACCTGAAAAATTTAAAATTAGCACACCAAAAAACTTAAAAAAAGTGACTAATACTAATGGTAACACCAATTTGTTTGATAGCAAATTAGTTGCTGGTAATTTTGTTAAGCATTTACGTTTTGGTAAAGGTGAAGTCTTAAAAATTGAAGGCGTTGGAGCAGATGCTAAGGCTGAAATTAATTTTGAAAATGGTGGTAAAAAGAATCTACTGTTGCGTTTTGCAAAGTTGGAAGTGATTGGTTAATTTTTTCAGTATTCAGTATTCAGTGTTCAGTGTTCAGTATTCAGTCTTCAGTCTTCAGTCTTCGGTCTTATGCCATGTCTCTAACAGCGAAGCGGTCTTATATCTTTAGTCGAGCAACAGTAGCACTTTTATAAGTAGTTTTCTATAAAAGTTTTCAATTTTAACCAGGTGTCTATGGCATTAATTCCAGACCAACCATGACCTTCATCTTCATATAATGTGAATTCATGAGTTACTCTAAGTTCAATCAATTTGTCTCTCATATCTGTGCCTTGAGTTGTAGGCACTAAGGGGTCTTGACCTCCATAAAATAAAATAGTTGGAGGAGCCGAAGCTGTAACTCTATGGTATGGACTCACTTCTTCTAAAAAATCAATGGTGGCATTTGCTCCATACAAATCTATAAGTTCTTGTAATTCTGAATTTGTGTTGTTTAGATATGCTGGATCTGTAAAATTTGTTGGCCCTACAATACTACAAACCATTTTTACATCATTATTGCTGTCTAAAGCATAACTCCATAACATTGATAAATGTGCTCCTGCACTTGTACCAATAAATCCATAATCATTTGAAATTACATATTGATTTTGGGTGTTTTTTAAATGGGTAATTACTGAAGAAATATCATCAGTTTGCATTGGGTAAGGAGCATTATTTTCATCAGCTAGTCTATAATTCATATTAACAACAGCGATATTATCAAAACTTTGAAAAATTAAATCTATAAAACCATTCATGTCCATTTTATCACCAGCAGACCAACCTCCACCATGCACAAGAATCATAACCTTAGTTTCTAATGTTCTATTTGCTGGAAGGTATATGTCAAATTTTTGCTCACTATTATCACCATATGTTACATTTAAAGCTTCAAAATATTCATGTGGATTTGTTCCTTCATCTACAATACTTCCATCAATATCATTTTTAGAACAGGATAAAACAAAAAATAAAATAAGAATATTAAAGATTATTGGTTTTAAATTAAGCATAAAAAAATTATTAGTTTCTTTGTATAACGTTTCGGTAAGATAACTATTATGGCTGAGTTTATAAAAATATATGAAGAAAACCCGAACCCTAAAGAGATTAAGAAAGTAGTTGATATTCTTAAGAAGGGAGGTTTAATTATTTATCCTACAGACACTGTTTATGGATTAGGCTGTGATATTACAAATACAAAGGCTCTAGAAAGAGTTGCGAGACTTAAAGGTGTTAAATTAGATAAATCAAATTTTTCGTTTGTATGCCATGATTTAAGTAATTTAAGCGATTATGTGCAACAAATTGATACACCAACATTTAAAATATTAAAACGTGCACTTCCTGGTCCATATACGTTTATTTTTAAAGGAGCTAAAACTTTGCCTAAAGCATTTAAAAATAAAAAAACAGTTGGTATTCGAGTACCAAATAATGCTATAGCTTTAGATATTGTTAGAGAATTAGGCAATCCGATTGTTTCTACGTCAATTTATGATGAGGATGAAATAATAGAATATACCACAGATCCAGAATTAATTCTTGAAAAATGGAATAACCTTGTAGATCTAGTTATTGATGGTGGTTATGGCGATAATGAACCTTCAACAGTAATCGATTTTTCTGAAGGTGAACCTTTTGTAGTTAGAGAAGGTAAAGGTAGTTTGGAAATTTTGTAAAGTGACAGAAGACAGAAGACAGAATTTTTAATTAAGTCTGTTTTAAATTTAAAAATAGTTATCTTTTATTGGTTCCTGAATTAATAATAATAAAAGAAAAATAAAAAAAAGCCCAACTGAAAAGTTGGGCTTAATCATAACAATTTGTAAAATTAATTACCGGTAGATAGATTTTTCATTTCTTTTTCGATCATATCATAGAACTGATCAATTTTTGGCAAAATCACTATTCGTGTTCTACGATTTTTTGCTCTGTTTGCTGCTGTGTCATTATCAACTAATGGTACATAATAACTACGACCTGCCGCAATTAGCTGACTTGGATTTACATCAAGCTCTTGTAATACACGAATAATAGATGTAGAACGTTTTACACTTAAATCCCAGTTGTCTAAAAGCACACCGCTTTGGTAAGATTTGCTATCTGTATGACCTTCTACCATACATTCAAAATCTGGTTTGCCGTTTACTACAGTGGCAACTTTAGCTAAAATTTCTTTAGCTCTTGAAGTTACATTGTAGCTTGCACTTTTAAATAATAATTTATCAGCAATAGAAATAAACACAACCCCTTTTTCTACATTGATCTCAATGTCTGGATCGTTAATGCCTATTTCTTTTTTCAAGCTTGTTACTATCGCTAATGTTACACTATCTTTTCTGGTTAATGCATCTTGTAAACGTGTTATTTTAAGATCTTTTTCTTTTAAACTTTCAAGAGATTTTTCAAGATTATCGGCTCCTTTAGAAGTTAAAGTCGTTAACTCACCTTGAGTATTTATTAAATCCTGATTGGTTTTACGCATATCTGCAAGTCGTTCTTCTAAAGCTTTGGCACGAGCAGCAGCAGCAGCTTCGTCTGATAGACATGCATTTAGTTTTACGGTTGCAGTATTTAGCAAATCTTGAGTTTCTTTTTGTCTGGCTTCAAGATCTGTGAATTGCTTTTTTGATACACATGAACTTAATAGAAGCATTGTAGAAAGACTAAATAATAGTATTTTCTTCATAATTTTTGTAATTAATTTTTAATTGATATTGATGCGGTAAAAATAAATAAAAAAGACTCATTTAAATGATTATTAACAAAACTTTTACTAACAGTTTTATAAA
>JAGLKH010000302.1 GCA_023141985.1 Flavobacteriaceae bacterium
CTGGTTGACATAGGTGTTAAATCTATTTTGTACACATTTCCTTTTTCCATAAATATTTCTTTGTCATAACCTTCACGATATCTCACACGTTGTATGGTTTCATCTAAATTGTAAGCTCTTCCGTCAGGATAGACATCAATCAATTTGATGGTGAAATCAGTATCCTTTACATCTGAAGAGATATATAGTGTAGATTCAATAAAACCCGAAATTTCAGTTCCTTCTTTTAAAACATCGGACGTATAAACCAATATATCATTTCTAGTTTCCATTTGTTGTTGATCAAAAGCACCTCCTTTTACAGCATTTCCTGTACAACACACGTTTCCTCCATATGAAGGTACAGGCTGCATAGGATTGTAAGTAAAACTATCAGGATTGTCTTCACTTGGTTTATTAGCTGTTAATTTTCCATCACCAAAAAAACTATTGGCTTTACCGCCACTATCTAAATAAAATGTAGTCAGTTTAGCACCTTCAGGCGGCCAGGTTTCGGAAGATTGCCACTTATTTATTCCCATTGTATAATATTGTACTCTTGGCGTGTTTTCTTTAAAATTATTAGATTCTCCTTTTAACCATAAATCGAACCATGCATATATTTGTTCGTCATAGTTTAATCTGGCATCACCAACACTACGTTCTCCAACTATTGTATTTTCGGTAGCTCTAGTGTAGGCACAATGCAAGGTTGGTGCAATAACTAAATATTGATTATCTCTAATATTAACATCTTTAGAATTGTTTCTAACGTGATTAAATAGTGCTAAATTAGGAGTTATAGAAACATCGTACCATGAAGCAAACCAAAAGCTGGGCACGCCAATTTCCATATCATCGTGATAAATTCCACCTTTATACCAATCGGTATCATTTGGTTTTCGACGTATCATTTTATCAAAAATCTCATGTTTACCATTTATGTTTTTTAATATATCCTGGATAGGCAAATGTTTAAGAGCTACAGCCATATCAACCTTAGGATTTTCAGGAGCTAAATCATAAAACCTGGAAATACGAATTAAATCTTCTTGTGTAGCACCTACTGGTATTCTAGGTTTAAACTTATCATGTTCAACCCCATATAACCAAGAAAAAAATAACATTTGCTCTACACCACCTCTATACCAATTTCCTTGTTCGTTAATATTACCTACTCTACCAACTCCTGCTCCATACCCTTGTGGTACCATCGCTGCATGTGATGGATGGTCTAATGCTGCTACTGCCATTTGCCACTCTGCTGTGGAAGAGCAGCCTAAAGTTCCAATTTTACCGTTAGACCACGATTGATTTTTCATCCATGTAAAAGCATCATACCCATCGGTTAAAGGAGTTCCTAAAATATCCCATTCGCCTTCAGAAAAATAGCGGCCACGTTCATTCTGAACAACATAAGCGTAACCTCTTTCTACTGCTTCTAAAGCTCTTCTGGCAGTTCCTGTTCGTTGTTTACCATCGACCCAAGAATTGAAATTATAAGGTGTTCTTGAAAAAATAACAGGTACTTTTTTATTGGTTTTTGGGCGATAAATATCAGTTGCTAATCTTACCCCATCTCGCATTGGCACCATTATTTTTTGATCGACAATTGCAATTTCATTAAGTTTTTTAAGGATTTCATCTTGTGCTTGTAAATGGAAGCTACCAACTAAGAAACAAGCAA
>JAGLKH010000303.1 GCA_023141985.1 Flavobacteriaceae bacterium
ATATATGCCAATAATGATAATTTTAGTAGCCGCATTTTTAGTATGGTATTCTAAAAATGTAACTGTAAAAGGTTGGCTCTCCTAAAATTAGATTAATTAACTAAAAAATTTAATTATGACTAACACAAACAAACCTTCAATTGTATTTTGGATTATTGGAGTTATTACACTTATTTGGAATGCAATGGGAGTTGTTAATTATTTAAATCAAACATTTAAAACTGAAGCTTCTCAGAATAAATTCAGCACAGATCAATTAGCTCTTTTAGATAGCTTACCAGCTTGGATGACTGCTTTATTTGCAATTGCAGTTTTTGCAGGTACTATAGGTTGTATAGCTCTATTAATGCGCAAAAAAATAGCTGTAACCCTATTATTAATATCTTTTTTAGCAGCAACAGTACAGCAATTATATTGGATGTTTGGGACAAATGCTGCAGAAGTTTTTAGTGAGTCTCTACCATATCTAATACCAATATTAGTAATTGTAGTAGCCGCATTTTTAGCATGGTATTCTAAAGATCAAAAAGGAAAAGGAGTACTTTCTTAATCCTTCTTTTTAATAAAATTCTAAGCCTGAACTAATAAGTTTGGGCTTTTTTATGGTATTGTTTTTGTGACTGCAAAATTATATTAACATCTTAAAACCACAATTATGAGAGCAGCACCACGAGTAAATGCAGGATCTATGGCAGATATTGCATTTTTATTACTTATTTTCTTTTTGGTAACAACAACTATGGCAAAAGATGAAGGCATTAATAGAAAACTCCCAAGAAACTGTCCGCCAGGCGTTGATTGCAGTGTTGATATAAATGAACGCAATATTCTAAGAATCGTTTTAAATAACAAGCAAGAAATCATGGTTAATGATGAAATTATTCTTATTGAAGATTTAAAAGATATTATTAAAAAATTTATTGATAACAATGGAGATAAAAGTTGCACGTATTGTAATGGCATTAGCATATCTACATTATCGGACAATCCAAAAGAAGCAGTTATTTCTCTTCAAAATAATAGAGAAACATCTTATGAATTATTTATAAAAGTTCAAGATGAATTAACTAAGGCTTATTATGAACTTCGAGAAGTCTATGCCAACAATACACTGGGTAAATCGGTAACTAACTTAACTTCAGAAGAAATTAAAACTATTAGAAAAGCATATCCTTTTGTTATTTCGGAAGCGGAAACCAAATAACTAAAAAGCCAAGAATTATCATCTTGGCTTTTTTAATTTATTCCGTTATACCTTCTAAATCAAACATGAAAGCAAAACTTAAAGCAGTACGTTTAAATCGTTCAAAACGTCCTGATGCTCCTCCATGGCCAACATCCATATTACAGTCCATAATAAGGAGATTGTCATCGGTTTTCATATCACGCAGTTTAGCAATCCATTTTGCAGGCTCCCAATATTGTACCTGGCTGTCCCAATATCCTGTGGTAATCAAAATATTTGGATAGTCTTTTGCTTCAACATTATCATAAGGTGAATAGGATTTCATATAATCATAGTATTCCTTGTTTTTTGGATTTCCCCATTCATCAAACTCAAATGAAGTTAGTGGTATAGATTCATCAAGCATGGTAGATATGACATCTACAAATGGTACTGCTGCAATAACACCATTCCATAGTTCAGGTTCCATATTTAAAATTGCTCCCATAAGTAGTCCACCTGCACTTCCTCCTTGTGCGTATAAATGATCACTACTTGTAAATCCTTCGCTAATTAAAAACTCACCACAATTAATAAAATCGGTAAACGTATTTTTCTTTTTCAGTAGTTTTCCATCTTCATACCAATATCTCCCCATTTCTTGTCCACCACGAATATGTGCAATTGCATACACAAAACCTCTATCTAATAAGCTTAATCTGCTAGAACTAAATGTTGGTTCTCTACTACTTCCATACGATCCATATGCGCCTAGCAATAATGGTGTTTGACTATTTCTTTCAACACCTTTTTTATAGACTAAGGATATAGGGATTTTTGTGCCATCTTTTGCAGTTGCATATAATCTTTCGGAAGTATAATTTTCGACAGAGAAATCACCACCTAATATTTCTTGTTGCTTTAACAAAACCTGTTCTTTGGTATCCATATTGTAATCATAAGTACTGTTTGGAGTTGTAAGGGATGTGTAAGCGTAGCGCAGAATATTAGTATCAAAATCTAAATTAGAAGTTGTATAGGCCATATATGCGGGATCATTAAAAGAAATATAATGTTCGTTTCCATCCCAATTTATAACTCTAATTGCTCTTAATCCATCGATGCGTTCTTCAACAACTAAATAATTTTTAAATAAATCGAAGCCTTGTAAAAAGATATTGTCTCTATGTGGAATAACATCAACCCAGTTTTCTTTAGTAGTAGCAGTAATTGGTGTCTTTACTAAACGAAAGTTTTTTGCATCTAAATTAGTCCGGATATAAAAAGAATCTTCATAATGATCTACACTATATATCAAATCCTTTTCTCTTGGCTGAATAATTTGCCATTCACCATTTGGTGTGTTTGCATCTAGAAAACGAAATTCTGTAGATAATGTTTGATGACTGTATATCGATAAATAAGCATTAGATTTCGATTTTCCAACACCACAACTAAATGTGTTATCTTTTTCTTCAAAGACTAATATATCCTCTGATTGATCAGTACCTAAAATATGCTTATATATTTTATTTGACCTTAATGTTTCTTGATCTTTAGTTGTATAGAAAACAGTTTTATTATCATTTGCCCAGGTAGCTCTACCAGTAGTATTACTCAATTTATCAGATAGTATTTCTCCTGTTTCGAGGTTTTTAAAGTGAACTGTATATCGTCGTCTTGAAACTGTATCAATCCCAAAAGCCATTAGCTTATTATCCATACTTATTGTGCGGCTACCAATTCCATAATATGCATAACCTTTAGCCATTTCCGGGCCATTTAACATTATTTCTTCTTTGCCCTCACCATCTGCTTCAATTTTTTTTCTACAATACAATGCATAATCGCCACCTTCTTCAAATCGTGTGTAATATAAATACCCATTATCTTTTACAGGAACAGAGACATCATCTTTTTTCATACGACCAACAATTTCGTCGTATAATTTTTCCTGAAGCCCTTCAGTATGCTCCATTGTTTTATCTAAATACTCATTTTCTGCATTTAAGTAATCTAACACATCTTGAGTTTGTTCATCAGGAGTTTCGGCATTTTTTTGGGTGTCACTTAATCGCATCCAAAAATAATTATCTATTCGAGTATCGTTATGAATAGTTAGCTCTTTGGGTGTTTTTTTAGCAATTGGAGCATCAATTAATAGATGTTGGGGTTTTTCATCGTTTGTTTTACATCCAGTTAAAATTAAAGCAATAA
>JAGLKH010000304.1 GCA_023141985.1 Flavobacteriaceae bacterium
TTTAATTAACCCATCCAAATTTTAACAGATGATAAAACTAATATCTAACCCAATATTCAATTCTAAAAATATTTTACTAAATATAAAGAGCTCTTTAATATTTCTATTTGCAATATCAATTGTATTAATTTCTTGTAAAGATGATTCCCTGACCGAAGAACAGCTTATTATTAAAGCTAAAGCAATCCACGATCGTGTGATAACATTAGATACGCATTGTGATATAGATGTTAAAAATTTTACAGACTCGATAAATTACACACAAGATATTAGTGCACAAGTCACTTTGCCTAAAATGAATAAGGGTGGATTAGATGTTGCATGGTTTATTGTATATACAGGACAGGATTCTTTAACTACAGAAGGCTATGCAAAAGCTTATGATAATGCGATGTCAAAATTTGATGCGATACATAAATTAGTTACAGAAATTGCTTCAGATCAAATTGAACTTGCAAAAACATCAGATGATGTTAGACGCATCCATAAGGCTGGAAAAAAAGTAGCAATGATTGGTATTGAAAATGGATATCCTATTGGGCTCGATATTAATAATGTGAAGAAATTCTACGATTTAGGAGGACGTTATATGTCTCTCGCTCATAATGGCCATAGCCAATTATCCGATAGTAATACTGGAGAAAAGGATGATGTTTGGTTACATAATGGTCTAAGTGATCTGGGTAAAGAAGTTATTACAGAAATGAATAGAGTTGGTATTATGATAGATGTCTCTCATCCATCAAAAGAAGCTATGCGACAAATGATTGCATTAAGTAAAGCTCCAATTATTGCCTCTCATTCTTCAGCCAGAGCACTTTGCAACCATAGTAGAAATCTTGATGATGAACAATTAGAGTGGTTAAAACAAAATGGAGGTGTTGTACAAACTGTAGCTTTTAAATCTTATCTCAATACAGAAAAGTATGAGGCTAGAAATGCAGAACTTAAAGTGATTAGAGAAAAGGTTGTAGACTCTTTAGGCCTTAAATGGTACGAATGGAGTGAATTTAATCAGTTAGCCGATTCGGTACAAATAGAATTTATTTCAAACCGAAGAAAAGTTATGGCTGTAGCTAATGAAAAAGCTGATGCTATTTCTGACTTTCCTCCTGCTGTAAACGTATCCGATTTTGTAGATCATATTGATTATTTAGTGAAGAAAATGGGAATAGAACATGTAGGTATTAGTAGCGATTTTGATGGTGGTGGTGGCATTTAAGGTTGGAATAATGCTGCTGAGACATTTAATGTTACTTTAGAATTATTAAGACATGGCTATACTGAAGAACAAATAAGCATGATATGGAGCGGGAATTTACTTCGTGTCTTAGATGAAGTAGAAGCTATTGCAAAAGAGATACAATCTGCTGAATAAATATTATAAAACTTATATTAATATTCTAACAGCGCCTTCAACTCAGCTTCAAACCTATTTTTAGGAAGGTATTGTTCTGCCAATTGGTTAATAAAAGGAATTGGTGTCTCTAAACTCGCAACACGTTTTACCGGAGCATCTAAATATTCAAAACATTCTTCCTTTTTTAAAGCCATTGCAACACCAACAGAAATGGCCTCCTGACCTATTCCGGAAAACCATTTAGAAATCTTTCCCTGACGTAAAAGAATTAGCATCTGTTCCTCAATCATACGAGGCTTTAGCATATTTTTATAAAGCAACTTTAGAGTTTTATTATCTAAACCCTTTTTGCTGTAAGTAATATGTTGTTTTTTGCTGTTTTTACTACTCATGCTCAATATTTGGAAAATCAAAAGTAGCAAAAAAAATAGTTTTAAATTATATGTTTTTTACAATTTAAAACTTGTTGAGTATTTACAAATTTAAGTTTACAATTTCTGTATATTTACGGTCTCCCTTATTTAAACCATTATGGATTTACAAGATCAATTAAAAAATTTATTCCCAGGGCACTCACCTATAGAATCTACAGAAGATATAAAAGAGTCACAAAAAATTTGGATACAGCATGAACCCATTATTTGTAAGTACGAAAAACGTAAAGGGAAGCCTATTACTATACTTGAAGGCTATACAGGCGCAACAGATGATTTTAAAAATTTAGCCAAAGAATTAAAAAAAAAGTTAAGTGTTGGTGGAAGTTTTAAAGATGATAAAATTATTATTCAGGGAAATTATCGCGATAAAATAATGCAAATACTTAAAGAGAAAGGTTTTGCTGTAAAGCGTGTTGGTGGATAAATATTATAAAAAAAATTATGAAAATAGAAGAATCAGAACTTATTTTAAATCCGGATGGGAGTGTTTATCATCTCAACTTAAAACCAGAAAACATTGCCGATACCATTATATTTGTTGGTGACCAGGATCGAGTAGAAAAAATCACAAAATATTTTGATACGATTGAATTTTCAACTCAAAAAAGAGAATTCAAAAGTCAAACAGGACGCTATAAAGGTAAGCGTTTTACAGTTATATCTACAGGGATTGGACCAGATAACATAGACATTGTTGTAAACGAGTTAGATGCCTTAGTAAACATTGATTTAAAAACCAGGGAAATTAAAGAAGAGCATACACAACTAAACATTGTGCGTATTGGTACATCCGGGTCATTACAAAAAGATATTCCTGGAGATAGTTTTGTTTTAGCAACATATGGATTAGGTTTTGATGGAATGCTGCATGCTTACGATTGTGAACATATTCTTGAAAAAGACATTGAAGATGCTTTTATTGAGCATACAAATTGGAGTAATAGAAAATCGAGGCCTTATGTTGTCAAGAATAGTAAAGAGCTTGAAAACAGACTTTATAGCGATAAAGTTTTTATGGGAATGACTGCTACGGCCGGAGGTTTTTATGGACCACAAGGAAGAGTGTTGCGCATACCTGTTCAAGATCCAAACCTTAATAATAAGATAGATAGTTTTAACCACGATGGAGTAAGAGTTACAAATCTGGAAATGGAAACTTCTGCCATCTACGGTCTATCAAAATTATTAGGTCATAATGCTTGCTCAATGAATTTAATCATTGCAAATAGAGCTGATGGAACATTTAGTAAAAATTCTTATAAAGTCATGGAAGATCTTATTCAATACACTTTAAATAGATTAGTATCTTAATCATATTACATAGATTATTATCTAAACCATTTGTTGATAAATACTCAATGTCAATTAAAGTCATGTTAAATATAATTTACTATATTTGTCCTTAGGTAAAAGAATATAATTATTTAGTTTTTAAACGATTATATTGTAATTTACCACATAATTAATTCCCAAATTTATTATGATAACAACAATTATTATTTTTATTTCTGCCTTAGTAGCTCTAAATTTTTTATTATTAATATTCAGTTGTAATAAAACTGCACCAAGAAAAAGTGCTGAAAGACCACCTTATATTATTAAGAAAGAAACAACTGTTATTACCACTCAACAGCTTTCAAACCATCTTGCTCCAACAGGAAGTTAGTTTTACTAAAGTGTTTATTGCCAAACCAATAACCTCTATTGGCACTTAATGGAGATGGATGTCCTGAACTTAAAATGTGATGCTTATTTGTGTCAATTAATTTAGTTTTATTCTTGGCATAACCTCCCCAAAGTAAGAATATAACATTTGTGCATTTTTCACTAATTATCTGTATTACAGCATCTGTAAATGTTTCCCAACCTTTCTTTTGATGGCTACCAGCTTGATGTGCTCTAACTGTTAAGGTAGCATTTAGTAAAAGTACACCTTGCTTTGCCCAACGCTCCAGGTTACCACTTTGTGGATAAGGAATTCCTAAATCCTGTTCTATTTCTTTAAAAATATTTATAAGTGAAGGTGGATGATTAATACCATCATTAACCGAAAAGCATAAACCATGTGCTTGTCCAATACCATGATATGGATCTTGACCTAAAACAACCACTTTTATATCATTAAAATGACAATATTCGAATGCGTTAAAGATTTGTTCTCCCGGAGGAAAGCAAGTGTATTGTTTATATTCTTGCTTTACAAAAGTTACTAACTCTTGAAAATAAGATTTATCAAATTCCTTTTGCAAATAGGGTTTCCAGCTTTCATGCATGTTTACATTCATTTGGTAAAAGTATTATAATTGTTTAAATATATTGAATAAGTAAAGTTTAAGGGGTTCTGTCGCATCTATTGAAAGTAATAAAAA
>JAGLKH010000305.1 GCA_023141985.1 Flavobacteriaceae bacterium
ATATCTATTGAATTTACGAAGATTGAAAAATTAATGGTTCAAGTTTATATTCAATTAAAAGAGTTTCTAAAAGAAACTGAGCGACTAGAAAGGAATTAAGGAAATAATTTATTGTGTTAAATCCAACCCTTTCGTTTTAGCAAGTTCTCAATATGAGCATAATGATGATTGCTATGCCAGGCATAAATTCCAATATTTTGCTTTAAAATTACTTCTTCATTAGTTTCAGGATGAATAAAGTATCTATTTAAATCATCTTGAGTTAATGATTTTAACAAATAGACCAATTTATAATGTATAGCTCTTAAATGCTGTAAAGACATTTCTATTGGAGCAGTTTTAGCATCTTGTAATTCTGCCCAATCTTGCTCGTTATAAGCTTTTATAACAGGTTTCTCTTCGGTTAATGCCCATTTAAAACGTGTATAACTATGGTGATGACTATCAGACAAGTGATGCACAACTTGACGGATTGTCCAACCATCAGGTCTGTATGGAGTGTCTAATTGTTTGTCTGTTAAATCCATTACAAGATTCTCAAGACGATTGGGAAAATGTTCTAATATCGAAATCCAACTTTCAATTTGTTCTTCAGTAATATTATTTGGGCAGTCAAATTTGCCAATAGGGTATTTTAGCTGTTCTAATTCTGTATTTGTCATAGATAAATATAAAAAATACTTCCAATAGAAGTGTTAGAATACGAATATTATATTCTAGTTTTTAGTTATATTTTTTATTATATGCTTCAACATATTGTTTCGCTCTCTTATTTCCGCTATTATATTCTAACGCTATTTTATAATTATTAAAAGCTTGTAAACTATCTCCATGTCTTAAATAAGCATCAGCTAAACTATCATAAACATTATCACTTTCAGGATATAAGACCATATTCATTTTAAATACTTCTATAGCATTTTGATATTCTTTTTCCCTTAATAATTTATAGCCAAGACTATTAAATTCCCTTTCGTTAATTAGTACACTTGTAGAATCTTGTTTTTGGATCTCTAAATATCCAGCAAGTGCTTTGTCATAATTCTTATTCTTTAAATGCATGCTTGGTATTCTAAAAGAATCTTCTACTTTTAAATAATCATAAGTGATTTGATCTTTATTGTCTTCAGATATTATAGACAAATAACGTTTTTTAGTTTCAGGATGCTGAACAAAATGGAGTTTCTTATACATATCAACAACAAAAAAAATATTTTTATCTAAAATTACCGGCTTGATTTTTTCTGCTCCTCTCCACTTTAAAAACAACTTTCCATTGTCATAATATACATCTATAACCTCATCTTGATTATATAAATAACGTCCTGAAGTTTGTTCTATATATTCTGAAGAATAGTCTATATTTTTAGAACAGCTAAAAACTACAACTATAAGAAATATAAAAAACAATAAAGATTTAGTTTTACTCACTGAATTTCTATTGATGTTATCGAGTTCGTGATTTTTCTTTGAAAAGTTCATTTTAATAGGTTGATTAATTAATAAATTGAAATGTAGTGCTTGGTCGAAAACTCTACAAAATTAGAAAAGTTTCTTTCTGCGATAATAGCACCTATTTTTAATCGCCTGATGCTAAGGCATCACATCATAAAAATAAGCACAATTCTCATCAAAAATAATTCTTTTCGTAAAATTTGACAGTTTTCGACCAAGCACTATATATAAAAAACGTCTCATTATAAATGAGACGCATATTTTATTTTTTTGTTACTATAGCTAAACAAAATTTTCTCCATTGTAGGTGTTTTCCACCAACAATAACATGAATACTTTAACAAAAAAGTACTTCAATCCAAAAAATATCAGGAG
>JAGLKH010000306.1 GCA_023141985.1 Flavobacteriaceae bacterium
AGCACTTATTGTACTGATGTTGCAAAAGTTACACTTTCCCCTGTGTTACATGTTAATGCAGACGATGTTGAGGCTGTTACTCATGCTGTTTTAATGGCTTTAGATTTTAGAATGAAATTTAAACGAGATGTGTTTATTGATTTGTTAGGCTATAGAAAGTATGGTCACAATGAAGGAGACGAACCTCGTTTTACACAGCCTAAACTATATAAAGCCATTGCAAAACAACCTAATCCCAGAGATATTTATAACCGTAAATTAATTGCTGAAGGTGTAATAGACGAAAATTATACAACTAATTTAATTGTTGAATACAAGGAGCTGTTGGAAAAAGAATTCAATAAGTCTAAAGAAGATGTCGCAACAAAAGTTAAGCCTTTTATGGATAATATTTGGCATAGTTTCATGCATCAGGATTTAGAAGGTTTATTATTAAGCGTAGGCACAAAATATCCAAAAAAGAATTTAGAAAGTATTGCCAATATTGTTTCCACAGTCCCGGAAGGGGTAAAATTCTTAAGAAAAGCCGAACGAATTTTACAAGATAGAGCTAAAATGGTTTTTGAATCTAATAAATTAGATTGGAGCATGTCCGAAATTTTTGCCTTTGGGAGTCTGTTAGAAGAAGGTTATAATGTTAGAATTTCTGGTCAGGATGTTGAAAGAGGAACTTTTTCCCATCGTCATGCTATATTAAGAGATGAAATTTCTACCAAAACTTATAATTTGTTAAACACCAATCCAAAGAATAAGGGAGAAATGACTATCTACAATTCTTCACTATCTGAATATGGTGTATTAGGATTCGATTACGGTTATGCAATGGCAGCACCAAATACTTTAACTATTTGGGAAGCGCAATTTGGGGATTTTAGTAATGGAGCACAAATTATTTTCGATCAATATCTTTCAGCTGCGGAAGATAAATGGAAACAACAAAACGGAATTGTAATTTTATTACCTCATGGTTACGAAGGTCAAGGATCAGAACATTCATCTGCAAGAATTGAACGTTATTTACAGTTATGCGCTAACGATAATATGACTGTAGCGAATTGCACAACTCCAGCAAACTTTTTTCATCTGTTACGCCGTCAGATGAAACGTAACTTTAGAAAACCCCTGGTCGTATTTACACCGAAAAGTTTATTAAGACATCCTTTAGCAGTTTCAACATTGGAAGATTTTACCAATGGTGAGTTTCAAGAAGTTATCGATGACACTATATATCCTGATAAGGTAAAACGAATGGTATTTTGTTCAGGAAAGTTTTATTATGATTTGTTGATAGAACGTGAAAAATTGAAAAGAGAAGATATTGCATTGATCCGTATTGAACAATTATTTCCATTGCACAATGACAAAATCGAAATAATAATTAATAAATATAAAAATGTTAAAGATCATATCTGGGCACAGGAAGAACCAAAAAATATGGGAGCCTGGAGTTATATGTTACAACGTTTTGAACTGAAAGATTTAAAAGTACGCTCAAGAAAATACTATTCAGTTCCTGCTGCAGGTTCTTCAACAAGATTTAAGTTAAGACATCAAAGAGTAATTGAGAGTGTGTTTGATACAAACAAATTTTAAGATAAAAGCTAGTGCAACTAGAAGAAATAGAAAATAAAATTTACGATGTAAGACATCAAAATGTGATGCCTTCCAGGAACTTTGCCCTTCACTTTCACAGAACAGGGCGTTGCTATGTTATCGAGTGTTTTACGAAGTAAAAAAGCTGTAGAGTTGTCATTCCTGCGAAAGCAGGAATCCATAATAATATAATTAATTAAGTTAAAAAGGAAAAGATTCCTGCCTTGCTCCTCCGCT
>JAGLKH010000307.1 GCA_023141985.1 Flavobacteriaceae bacterium
GATTGGGTTTTTAACAAGACAGGATATTCTTTTTAATGTTTTTCAGAAGCGTCCTATCAATGTGTATAGGGCACTGTTCCTGTTTGGTCCACGGGGTAATTCCATTTTTCTCTTGACATTTTTCAAAGTTAATTTTAAAAGCGAACACGCTCTTAACCTTATGTCCAGTTAAATATAGTAAGTCCAGTTAGACATAGAGCAGGGTTTAAGGCTACTTTAAAAGAACAGAAATCAATTTATGAAGTTAACGGCCACAAAATTATTTTTGAGGTTCACCAAAAGGTGATCAACGAATTATCCAAGCAGATTGATAAGGTCAATAAAGAAATGATGGCTATTATTATAGACGATCAAGAACTTAAGAAAAACTACCGACTCATTACCTCTATCAGAGGAAAAGGAATGCAAACGGCAGTAGTCATGATTGTTTATACAGAAAATTTCATCAAATTTGAAACTTGGAGGAAATTAGCATCATATGCCGGTATCGCCCCGTTCCCATATCAATCCGGATCAAGTGTAAAAGGTCGTGCCAAAGTCTCTCATTTAACTAATAAAAAGATAAAAGTAATTCTGAATATGTGTGCCATAACTGCTATACAACACAACCCAGAACTCAAAATTTATTATCAAAAAAGAGTTTTGAAAGGCAAAAACAAAATGAGTACCGTTAACATTATCACGAACAAAATAATTGCCAGAGCTTTTGCTGTTGTAAAAAGAGGAACTCCGTATGTGGATATCTTAAAATATGCTGCCTAAAATTTAACATTTATTGCTTGGTTTAATCATAGAATACGAAACCTTAGTTATTGGGCAATCGTTTTTATTTTGTGTCTAGTAATTCTAGAATATTGACCTTTTTTAAGTATTTTCAAATTTAATTTTCTCTATCAAATTTTTGAAGTATTCAGGACTCCAAATACTTAAAACATCATCATTTTTGATAAACCTAACAACATCTTCTTTAATACTGCTAAAAGAAACTGATTTGATTTTCATATCTAGTAGCTCTAAAATCTGCTCAGTGGAAATATTATCCTCTTGCCAGTCATTTGTGTCTTTTGCCCTGGTTAGGAAATGATTCACATCCAAAGGAATTCCTTTTTTAACATACCACTCTAAATCATACCAATCCCTTCCCTTAACTCTGTTTTTCCACTTCCTAAATAGTAGAGCATGCATTTTACCTGAAAATAAGCTTGATTTAGTAAAACATTTCACATAAAAGGAGAATGGACGAAGTAATAGTTTTTCATCTGTTTTAAAATTTAGTGGTGGCTGTCGATCAACCTCTATTTTTATCTTTAAGGTTTTGTTTGACCTTACTCCGGTTTCTTTAATAATGTCCTCTAGTACAATTTCTTGCCATATTGTTTCAGCTTTCAAAAAAGCAGAATCAATTGCTGTTTGCTTCGTCTTTTTCTTTTCTTTAATACTTACTGTCAAACCCAATGACTTAAATTCATCTAGAACTGCTTTAAAATAAGGCTCTATTGAAAAATCAGAATCAGGTTTAAGTAAAGAAAAATCCAAATCCTCGGAATATCTATCCAACCCGTAAAAAATACGGAGCGCAGTCTCTCCATAAAAAACAGCTTTCTCAAAAAAATCAGTTCTTGATAGACCTGCTAAAGTAATTTCTTGCATTATTTCACGTAATGCCGATAAAATTTCTTCTTCATTCTGAGGGTTATATTCGTCTATCCATTCTTTTATCATAATTCTTCGAGTGTTTTTATAAGCATTTTTAAACTACTTTTTTTAGGAGCACACACAATCCATAATCTCATGATTTCCGTATTTAATGTGTTTAATACTTCACTATCCATACGAAGATCTTCCAACAGAAATTCTCGCGTTTGCTTGATGCTTCTAAGGTTGATATTAGGTGTCAATACAATTTTATCACATAAAGCCTTTTCAGGTGATGCTAATAATATTGTTTGCTTTTGTGAAATATTTATACTTTTTATTCCGAAAGCGTAATAAGGCGTTTTTAGTTGTTTGTAACTAAATCGACCAACTTGAGTTCTATATTTTTTTGAAGTTTTTATCGTTACTGAACTTATTTCATGGGTTCTTTCCGGTATTAAACTCCAATAAGATAATGCTGACTCTAATGACACATAACTAGGTCCTCGAAGATGATTTGCTATTAGAAATGGTTCAGGAGTTGGTAAGTCCATTTTAGGACCAGGTATATAAAGACCTCTTCTTATTGAAATGAGTTCCTTGCTTTTAAGTAGCTCACTAATTTTATCATTTGGGCTCTGATAATCACTTAGTAAGTCTAAAATTAAATGCCTAGAAATAGGCGCCTCTGCATATTCTTTTATCATTACTCTGAAATTCATACTGCCAATATTACCTATTATAATCGGAATAATTCCGATTAACTGATGCAAAATAACATAATAATGTGAGTATTCGTATATATAATCGGAATATTTCCGGTTATGTGATAA
>JAGLKH010000308.1 GCA_023141985.1 Flavobacteriaceae bacterium
TGTTTTACTATCGTTGCTTAACTTGTGGCTTGTCATTAAAATACAATAGCTTTGTTCTGCGCCACGACCAACACGACCTCTAAGTTGATGCAATTGCGATAAACCAAAGCGTTCAGCACTTTCTACAATCATAACTGAAGCATTTGGCACATCGACACCAACCTCAATAACTGTAGTAGCTACCATAATTTGTGTTTCGCCTTTAATAAAACGTTGCATTTCATATTCTTTATCTGCGGGCTTCATTCTGCCATGTACTATTGAGATCTGATAATCTGGTAAAGGAAAGTCTCTAACAATACTTTCATAACCATCCATTAAATCTTTATAATCCATTTTTTCACTTTCCTGTATTAATGGATATACAATATAAATTTGCCGCCCTTTTGTGATTTCATCGCGAATAAATCGGAAAACTTTTAATCGATTTTTATCGTAACGATGTACTGTTTTAATACGCTTTCTTCCAGGTGGTAATTCGTCAATTATTGAGATGTCTAAATCACCATAAACAGACATTGCTAAAGTTCTTGGAATAGGTGTTGCAGTCATTACTAAAATGTGTGGAGGAGAGGTGTTTTTTTTCCATAGTTTGCTACGTTGTGCAACTCCAAATCTGTGTTGCTCATCTATAATTGCGAGTCCTAAATTTTTGAATTTCACCTTATCTTCGAGTAGGGCATGAGTGCCAATTAGGATTTGTAATTCACCATTTTCTAAAGATTCGTGAATTTTTCTTCTTTCTAAAGTTTTACTTGAACCAGTAAGTAGTTTAATACTGATATTCAGCTTATTACAGTACTCACTTAATCCTTTATAGTGTTGGACTGACAAAATTTCAGTCGGAGCCATAAGGCAGGCTTGAAAACCGTTGTCAAGTGCTATTAACATTGACATTAAGGCTACTATGGTTTTTCCGGACCCTACATCGCCTTGCAATAAACGATTCATCTGTGCATTGCTTCCTAAATCGTTTCGAATTTCTTTGAGAACACGTTTTTGAGCATTGGTTAATTCGAAAGGTAAATGGCTTTTAAAAAAGGTATTAAAGTAGTCTCCAACTTTTAAAAATGGAAAGCCTTTAATCTTTGATTTATGAATTAAATTTTTAATGATTAGTTGCAACTGAATGTAAAATAATTCCTCAAATTTTAACCGGTATCGAGCTCGTGCTAAAAGCTCTTGACTTTTTGGAAAATGAACATTAAAAAGCGCATCAGATTTTGATATTAATTTTAATTCAGAAATAAGATTTTCAGATAATGTTTCTTCAAATTTTCCTTTTGTTTCTGTAAATAATTGTTGCATGATTTTACTAATCACACGATTAGAAATGCCTTTATTCGATAACTTTTCGGTTGACGGATAAACGGGTTGCATTGCAGAACGCAAATTCTTTTCGTGTTCCTCAAGTAATTCCATTTCAGGATGCGGCATATTAAATTTGCCATTAAACCAATTTACTTTTCCGAAAATCACATAATCTTTATCAAATTTCAAACTTTCTCTTAACCATTTATGGCCTCTAAACCAAACCAATTCCATGCTTCCTGTGTCATCCTGAAACCTGGCCACTAATCGCTTTCCACGTTTTTGAGGCACTTCTTTAAAATCTGTTATTTGCCCAATAACTTGCACATCTGCATTGTTGCGTTGTAATTGGTTTATTTTATAAAACTGAGTTCTGTCTATATAACGATTTGGAAATAAATTAATTAAATCCTGATATGTATGAATACCTAACTCCTTGCGTAGCAAATCAGCACGATTTGGACCAACACCTTTTAAGTAATCTATTGGAGTTTGGAGAACATTTGTATTCATGGAACTAAATTAATTCTTTTAGTAATAATGGCAAGTATAATTATTAATTTGCTGTATGAAATGAACATTATAAAAATTCGACAAAATTTAAAGATTAACATTAAGAGTTTCATTTTTTATAAGGCAAGCATAAATTTAGATATATGAAAGCATTGGTCATATCAGGAGGAGGTAGTAAGGGTGCATTCGCTGGTGGTGTAGCTCAATATCTTATTGAGGAAAGGCAAAAAAAATATGATATTTTTATTGGGACCTCTACCGGAAGTTTATTAGCATGTCATTTAGCTTTAAATAAGGTTAAAAAAATAAAAGAAGTTTATACTAACGTTACTCAAAGAAGTATTTTTAGTCATTGTCCATTTATAATTAAAAGAAAAAATGGTATTGAGACTATTGGTATTCATCATTTAAATGTAATTAGAAATTTTTTTAAGGGAAGAAAGACTTTTGGTGAAAGCTATAATCTGAAAAAATTAATAATTAATACAATTACCAAAGCAGAATTTAATCAAATAAAGGTCAGCACTATTGATGTTGTGGTTACAGTCTCTAACTTATCACTTAATCAGGTCGAGTATAAGTCTATAAAAGATTATGAGTATGAAGAATTTTGTGAATGGATTTGGATTTCATGTAATTACACGCCTTTTATGACCTTAGTTAAAAAAAATGGTTGTGAATATGCCGATGGTGGCTTAGGGTCTATGATACCCATTGATGAAGTCATAAGGCGTGGTGCTACCGAGGTTGATGCCATTGTATTAGAAACAGAAATCACACAGCTTAACAGAATGCCTTCGTTAAATGTATTCTCGCTACTTACAAATATGTTTAATTTTATGTTAGATAGAATTGAAGAACAGAACATTAGAATCGGAAAATTTGTAGCTTCAAATCATAATGCAATTATCGAATTTTACTACACACCAACAATACTCACTATTAATTCACTGATCTTCGATAAGAAAAAAATGAATAGGTGGTGGGAGGATGGTTATGTATATGCTAAAACAAAGCATTTAAATATATCTTCGAATGAATTAAAAAATTAAACTACCACAAATCAGCAACTTCTTTTTTTATAAAAGCCAATGCGGCATCACTAGGTGCGCGTTTTTCCATCATTTCGGTTAAAATAACTTCTCTCAGTTTATTTGCAGTCCCCGTTTTTTTTAGTAAACCTGCTTTTCTGATAAGCTGGATAGTAGCATTTTTTGCAGCAACAATAATGTTCCAACAATCATCAGAAACATAAATTTGTTGTGATAAATTATGTTCAAATTCTTGTGAAATGTTTTGTATAAGTAAAGATTCATAATCTTCTTTGTTTGAGCTTGTTGGAGATACTCTAACAAGTAATTTAGTTGGTGTTATACGCTCTAAAAATAAAGCCATGCGCTCATATGCTTGTAAACGAATTGGCAGCGAATTTACTTGCATGTCTTTATGTAATAAAAAGCGTCGTCGACCATCTTCATTTTTTGTGTGCTCTTTAAAAAAATAGTAAGCAATCATTCCGGTAATTAAAGCAGGAACAGCATAAAGTAATAACTCAAATATTTTAGAAGCATCCATAACAGATTATTTTAGGTGTAAACAAACATAAAGTATTTATTTAATAAATCCATATTTTAAATTCTAAATTACTGTTGTCTAACTAAAGACACAAGACCGCTTCGCTGTTAGAACCAAGACTTATTTTTAGATAATTGACAATCGGCCGAAAACTAATTGTAAAAATAAAAAATTGTATAGACTGTATTAAATTGTATAATTTTGAACACTGAACACTGAACACT
>JAGLKH010000309.1 GCA_023141985.1 Flavobacteriaceae bacterium
AAAAATAAATATAAACACATGAAATGAGCATATCCTAATTTTGATGTGAATTGATATAATATCTTGCGAATTGCATTTGACTAATAAAAAAAAATAAAAACAAACAAATGAATCACAATATGGTAGGATGGTTCGAGATTCCTGTAACCAACATAGAAAGAGCAAAAACGTTTTACGATACCGTATTTGGTATCCGGATACAAATACAAGATTTTGGTGGCACCTTAATGGGTTGGTTCCCTTTTGCTGAAGAAAAATTAGGGGCTTCGGGGTCTTTAATACAAAATGATGCTTATAGACCAAGCGAAACTAAAGGCGTTCTAATCTATTTTTCTTCTGAAGATGTTAATAATGAAATTAGTAGAGTAGAGGATGCAGGTGGAAAAATAGTACAACCAAAAACTCAAATATCTCCAGATATAGGTTTTATGGCACTTTTTATAGATTGTGAAGGGAATAGAATTGCATTACATTCGAGACAGTAATTTATTTATAATCTCTTTTTCCTATTTCTACTTAACACCTTGTATTCTTCGTAGCATTCGCTAATTGCATCAAGAATTTGTAAGTCGTTAGCAGTATTTATAAAATCTTTAGAATAATTACACTCACTAATAATAAGGTCTAAATCTACACGGTTTACTTGTAATAATACCATAAGAGTTTCACGATCAAATCTTGAAGCGAGAAGATTACGAATTTGATCATCTTTTTTCATCTTTTTTAACTTTCGCATTTCGCTGGGTACTTTTCCAAACATATTATGCAAAAAGTCAACAGGATTAAAAATGGCTCCTAAAACTTTGGTTACAGCTCCAGGTGATCTTTGTCCACCTTCATAACCAGTATTTGGTAATCCGGAAATGCTATAACGAATATTTTTTGTTAATGGCACTAGTTTTATGTCAATTTCAAGATAGCCTGTTAATTTTAATTGGGTTACAACAACTTTTTCGAGAGCTAAAGCTAATTCGGTCATTTCAATAGTAGTGGAAGCTCTAAATTTTATCCAATCGCTTGTAACTCTAACTTTAATAGATTTATAGCCTAAATAAGACAGGTGAAGCGTATCATTAACCTTTGCTCTAATTTCAAACTCACCTTTGTTATTAGTAGCTGTGCCAATAACCTGACTAAGGTTAACAATATTAACGTTTTCCATAGGAGAGATACTTCCAGCCCTTACTATTTTACCTTTAACAGTCCCTTGTTCTTGTGCTATACTATGAGCAGATACAAGTACAAAAGTGAATAAGAAGATCAATTTTTTCATTAAAAATAATTAAGCTATAAAAATACTAAACAAAACGAATAAAACTTATTTTGTATATAATTTTGACTAAAAATTAACAGGATGGTTTATTATCGTCTGCTTCGTCTTGGTCTTGACGAACCCGAATTACTAGATCCTGAATCGGAATTAGAACGTCTCGATCTTGAGGAATAGTCAAAACCTCGTCTTTCGCTTCTATCCCCCGAACCGTTTCTTGAATCGGACCGTCTTTTACCACTTCTTTTGTCATCGCGTCTTCCACCACTTCTCCTATCGTCACGACGACCACCTCTTCCTTTGCCACGGTTTCTACTACGACCTTTGTCTTCTGAAACTTCAACATTTACAAATCGACCATTTTGTTTAAAGTCGGTAAAAAAGGCTAATACTTTCTCTTTCAGAGTTGTTTCAGTATTAAAAAATGAAAAGCTATCCTTTACATCAACTTTAAAAACATCGTCTTTACCAAGCTCTAAAGTATCACGTAAAAAATCTTTTAAACTCATCCAATCGTAACCATCTTTACGTCCTACGTTTATAAAATAACGCGTAGAATTATCATTTCCACCCCCATCACGTTCACTACTTTGTTGAGCTTCGGTATTTAAGTCTTTTGATTTTTGGTAATAGTTAAAAAAACGTGTAAACTCTACCGAGAAGAATTTTTTTATCAATTCTTCTTTAGTAGCAGTTTCAAACAGTTCATTAATATTGTCTAAATATTTATCAATCTCATGGTTAATTTCTGTATCATGAATTTTATTTGCAAGCGACATAAGTTGTACTTCGCAAATTTGCATTCCATCGGGAATCTCTTTTTTCTCGAATTGTTTTTTAATAATACGTTCAATACTTTTAATTTTACGCAACTCACTTTTAGAAACAATAACCATAGACACTCCGGTTTTTCCTGCACGACCTGTACGACCACTTCGGTGTGTATAGGTTTCCATTTCATCCGGTAATTGGTAATTAATAACATGAGTTATATCATCTACATCAATACCACGGGCAGCAACATCAGTAGCAACGAGCATTTGTATTTGTTTGTTTCTAAAGGATTTCATTACTAAATCTCGCTGATTCTGACTTAAATCGCCATGTAAAGCACCGGCATTGTAACCATCTTCAATCAATTTTTCAGCTACCTTTTGAGTATCGCGTTTGGTCCTACAAAATATGACTGAAAAAATATCCGGATTAGCATCTGCCAATCGCTTTAAAGCTAAATATCTATCTCTTGTATTTACTAAATAGTATTCATGTGAAACACTATCGCTACCTTGATTTTTAGTACCTACAGTAATTTCAAGAGGACTATGCATGAATTTTTTAGCGATGGAAGCTACTTCTCTAGGCATCGTTGCCGAAAACAACCATGTGTTTTTATCTTCAGGAGTATGCGATAAGATATCTGTAATATCTTCATGAAATCCCATGTTTAGCATTTCATCGGCTTCATCAAGAACAGCATATTCTATTTTAGAAATATCAACCAATCTACGGCTAATCATATCTTTCATCCGTCCAGGAGTAGCCACTATAATTTGTGAGCCACGTTTTACCTGTTTTGCCTGGTCTGTAATACTTGCACCACCATAAATAGCAGTAACGTTTAAACCTTTGTAATATTTACCATAGGTTTTAAGATCGTTGGTTATTTGTAAGCATAGCTCACGTGTTGGGGACAAAATTAGTCCTTGTGTGGTACGACTATCTACATTAATTTTCTGAATCATAGGAAATCCAAAAGCAGCAGTTTTACCTGTTCCGGTTTGTGCTAATGCTACAAGATCTTTGTCTTGTTCTAATAAAATAGGGATTGCCTTTTCTTGTACTTCGCTCGGCGTTTCAAAACCTAGGTCTGTAATGGCTTGAAGTAAGTTGTCTTCAAGACCAAGTTGTTCAAATTTGTTCATTGTTATTTAAGTATTCAATTGCGTTATGTAAGTGTTACATAAAGAAGCGAATCGACATACTTAAACCTAAACTTCTTGTAACACGTCCTCACCCTGAGGAATTTCAAGGCGCAAATATAGTGTTTTATTCTGATATTTGATTCAGAATATTATTTTGGGCGTTTTAACACGCTTTCACAAGTCGCTTTTGCCATTCCTGCGTACGCGTGTCGCCGAAGCTTAAGCGCAGGAGCTGGCAGACAAACCTTTAGGTTCAGCGCAGCTAATCCACAAAGAGCTCCAACAATTGCTCAATCGTTAACGCAACTTCAATTGATACGTCATTACGGGACAGAACGTAAAGAAAATGTCCAGTGGACATTTTTAGTGATAGGGCCAGATGGCGTGCTGGAAAAAGTCTCGCAATGACCTTTTGTTTTGAAATTTGTTATTTGGAATTTAAAAATTGTACAAGTAATTGTACCGCTTTACCTCTATGTCCAATCCTGTTTTTTTCTTCCAAAGAAATTTCTGCAAAAGTTTCTGAATAGTCATTAGGTTGAAAAATCGGGTCGTAACCAAAGCCTTTATTTCCTTTTTTAGATGTTATAATTTCTCCTTCACAAATACCTGTGAAAGTATGAAGTTTTCCATTGAGTTGTAATGCGATAACAGTTTTAAACTGTGCAGTTCTGTTTGGTTGAGATTCTAATTCATTTAATAGTTTATTCATATTAGCATTAGCATCACGTTGCTCTCCAGCATAACGTGCCGAATATACTCCTGGAGCTCCATTTAAAGCATCAACCTCCAAACCGGTATCGTCCGCAAAACAGTCGTAACCATAATGCTCTTTTATGTAATTAGCCTTTTGAATAGCATTCCCCTTTATGGTTTGTTGAGTTTCCGGGATGTCTTCAAAACAACCAATATCTTTTAGGCTTAACAATGTAATATGTTGTGGAATTAAGCCTTGAACTTCTTTGAGTTTATTAAGATTATTGGTTGCGAAAACAAGTTGCATAAATTGAAAAATTATAACACCAAAATTAAACTAATATAGATTTAAACAAAAAAATGAACTAATTTCGTTATGAATAAATAAAAATTTTATTTTGAAAACAATTTTAAAGAAAATTTGAGCAAATGAGTGAAATTAAAATTGCATGTATTGGAGATAGTATAACTTTTGGTTATGAAATTGAAGAAACTCAAAAATGGACGACATTATTGAGTGAGGAATTGAATGTTGAGGTGGTTAATTGTGGTATTAATGGCGACACTACAGCAGGCATGTTAAGCAGATTTGATGCCATTCTTGACCTTCATAAACCCACGCATGTCATTATAACAGGTGGTACTAATGATCTATGGTTTGGCTTGAAAGATGAATTAATTATTTCTAATATTCAAACAATGATTAATCATGCAGAATACTTAGGTGTAGTTGGTGTTGTCGGTATCCCAACATCTTGCTTTAATCTTATCGAGATTAATTTTATAGGTGAAGATTTTGTCGAATGTATTAGAAATTTTCAAAATCAATTAGTAAATTATAGCCTTGAAAAAGAGTTGGCTTACATCGACTTTTCAATTGGTTTAGATGCAAAACATTTTTTTGAAGACGGTTTACACCCTAATAATAATGGGCAAAAGATTATGAGTGAAATTGCTAAAAAAATTCTAAGAAAAATTTTATAAATTATTGCTCTTATATGATAAAAATCATCTAAAAAATTGAAGAAGTATAGTAACTTTACTTTAATGTTAAACTAAATATATAAATACTATGACAATCAATATTCAATATGTTCATATGGCAACAAGTGAAGCAATGAACGAATATGTGGCTAAAAAGCTAAAAAAACTAAGTAAAAAATACGATTGGATAATTAGCACAAAAGTATATTTTGATCATGAAAATCATCCACAGGCTAAAGGAAAAATTTGTAAAATGGAATTGAGTTTACCAGGACCAAGAATATTTGCAGCGTCTAACGAAAAAAATTATGAATTAGCAGTAAAAGAAACTATTAAAGATTTAGAAAGACAACTTAAAAAACGTAAAGAAGTTTTTAAAACACATTAAGAATTAAATAACATATTGTAAAAGAGGCTGTCTAAAAAGTAACATTTTATGTCTGTTTGAGCGTAGTCGAAAACTTTAACTTTCTAGAAATAAGAACCTTTCGACTGCGCTCAAGGAGACAATTTATTTAAATCATTACTTTTTAGACAGCCTCTTTTTAGTATTCAAGTTTATTCTCTGCCTAAAAACCATCCAATTACACCTCCGGCTACAGCAAAACGTATACCAAAAGTCACTACTGCAGAAATTACACCGCTTAATTCTACTAATTCACTAGTAGCAAATAATTCTAATGTTGAGCAACCTCCTATAAATGCTCCAATAATAAGACCAGCCTGTGCACCAGTAGCAAATGTTTTAATCTGAGCCCATTTACTAAAAATTATTGTAACAAGTGTAGCATACAATACTTCCATTAAGATAATTGTTGGTAAATCAATTTTAGTAAAAGTTGCTTCGGCTGTTTGCCCTTGATGAGCAACAAAACCAAGAACAACATAAATTAAGTAACCCAATCCAAAAAGGGCAATTGTGCCACCTAAAATGGCAAGAATTTTATTTTTCATTTCTATTAGTTTAGTAAACTTCTAAATAGAAGTTTTAGTTAGTTATGGTTATAAATATAACAAATTTTAATTTGCTGATTATAAAGGTATATGGTTTTCATTAACATTAATCCTAATGTCTATCGATGATGATAAGGTTCATTTCGTAAAATTGTAAAACCACGGTACAATTGTTCTATAAAAAATAAACGTACCATTTGATGCGAAAATGTCATTTTGGAGAGTGAGAGTTTTCCTTGTGCTTTTTTATATACGTCTTGCGAAAAACCATAAGGACCACCAATAACAAAGACCAATTGTTTAATGCCGGAATTCATATGTTTTTGTAGGTAATTAGAAAACAAAACAGAATCTAACTGTTTCCCGTTTTCGTCTAATAAAATCAAAACATCAGTTGATTTAATTTGATGTAAAATAAGTTCGCCTTCTTTTTGTTTTTGTTGTTCCTTACTTAAATTTTTAGAATTTTTTAAGTCAGGAATAATTTCAAAATTAAACTTTATATAAAACCCAAGACGTTTTTTGTAGTCTTCTATAAGTTGCTGTAGTGGTGCATTATCGGTTTTACCTATGGCAAGGAGTTTTATTGTCATAAAACAAAACTACGTTTTTTAGCTCAAAGTAAGAAGATAGAAGCACGAAGCTTATCTATTTAGGATTTGGAATTTTAAAATTGAATACTTTGATTTTCAATTCTTATTTTAGCAGTAAAGAAATATTAATGATAAGTAAATCACAATTCGATAAAGAAATAGAATTAATTATCATCAATGCTATTCGAGAAGATGTTGGCGATGGGGACCATAGTTCAATGGCATGTATTCCTAAAACAGCGAAAGGCAAAGCAAAGCTATTGGTTAAAGATGATGGTGTAATTGCAGGAGTTGAGTTTGCAAAACAAGTCTTTGCATATGTAGATAAACAGTTGACAGTAAAAACACTTATTGAAGACGGTTCTAAAGTAAAATATGGAGATATTGTGTTTTATGTAGAGGGAGCATCGCAATCTATTTTAAAAGCTGAGCGTATAGTTCTTAATGCCATGCAACGTATGAGTGCTATTGCTACTAAAACCAAAACTTTTGTGGATTTGTTGGAAGGTACAAAGACTAAAATTTTAGATACGCGTAAAACAACTCCAGGAATTCGTGCACTCGAAAAATGGGCAGTAAAAATTGGAGGAGGAGAGAACCATAGATTTGCGTTGTATGATATGATTATGCTTAAAGATAACCATATCGATTTTGCAGGTGGAATCTCTAAAGCTATTGATTTAACCAAACAATATTTAAAAGATTCTAAAAAGGATTTAAAAATAATTGTTGAAGCAAGAAATCTCGAAGAGATTGAAGAGATATTGAAGAACAAAGGAGTGTATAGAATTTTAATAGATAACTTTAACTTTAAAGACACTCGTAAAGCAGTGCAGCTAATAGGTAAGCAGTGTTTAACAGAATCCTCAGGAGGAATTAACGAACATACAATAAGACAATATGCCGAATGTGGTGTTGATTATATTTCAAGTGGTGCATTAACACATTCAGTTTATAATATGGATTTAAGTTTAAAAGCAGTTTAGGATGATTAAACCAATAGAAGATAAGCTCAGTAAAATTCCAGTTGTAAATGTTTTAGTTGCATTTCTAAAGAAGATAAAATTGCCTGGTCTTGAAGGCTTATCGCTTTACGATTTACTTGAAATGTATGTTATAGGTATTGTAAAAGGAGCTTTAACATCACGTGCCGGAGCCATTGCATTTAGTTTTTTTACTGCTATTTTTCCGTTTTTAATGTTTGTATTAATACTTATACCATACATACCAATAGATAATTTTCAAACTGAATTTTTAGTATTTTTAGAGTCATTCTTACCTCCAAACACCTCAGATTTTTTTATCAAAAATATTTTTGAAGATATCGAGAGTACAAATAGAGGAGGGCTGTTGTCTTCAGTATTTTTATTGTCAATTTTACTAATGGCTAATGGCGTGAGTGCAGTATTTTCCGGATTTGAATATTCGTATCACACACAGTTAAATCGAAGTATTTTTAAACAGTATTTATATGCGACAGGTGTGGCGATAATATTGGCATTATTAGTAATTGTTACAGTTATTGTTTTAGGTTATTTTGAAATATATGTTATACAAAACCTTGAAAAAAGCGGTTATATAAAAGAAGCCCAGGGACAAACCGGAATTCTAATTGCTAAAAACTTGTTTTTTATAGTAATGATTTATTTAGTAACTGCAACGCTTTATTATTTTGGCACTAAAGAAGGAAGGTATTCAAAGTTCTTTTCAATTGGTGCTTTGTTCACCACCTTATTAATAATGCTAACTTCTTATTTATTTGGAATATACATTGAAAATTTTTCACAGTATAATGAGCTTTATGGTTCAATAGGAGCACTCTTAATTTTGCTGTTATACATTTGGTTAAACTCTAATATTTTATTGCTTGGTTTTGAACTAAATGCATCTTTAAATCGTTTAAAAAAGAAAACTAAGTTGTAATGAGAAGATCGGTGTTTCTGTTTTTGGTATTTATTGTATCGTTTTCGGTATCTTCCCAAAGCATATTTGGAAAATGGAAAACCGTTGATGGAGAAACAGGAGAAGAGAAATCTATCGTAGAAATTTATGAAGAAAAAGGAAAAATTTTTGGGAAAGTTGTAGATATTCTGAATCCAAAAGATAGAGATGCCTTATGTAATAAGTGTAAAGGAGATGAATATAATACACCGGTAATGGGCCTGGTTTTAATAAAGCTGATGCAAAAAGCAGGTAGGTATTATAAAGGAGGAACTATTTTTGATCCAGAGCGAGGAAAAAAATATAGATGCAGATTAAAAGTCGACAAAGAAAACCCGGACATTTTGCAGGTACGTGGATATATTTCTTTTTTATATGCATCACAATATTGGGTTCGAGTAAAATAATAAATTATAATTATATAAACATTTTACCTTTCCTTAGAAAATAGACATTTTATTAAATCGGACTGAGGGAATCTATTTTATAAATTTTTCATTTTTGTTTCTCTACTATAAAAATGAAAAAATTTATGTAGGTTTGAAGTAATGCAGTATTTTATAGATGTCATACTTCCAATTCCTATCGAACGCCTTTTTACGTATAGTATAACAAGAGCAGAATTCGAATATATAAAACCGGGAATGCGAGTTGCCGTGCCTTTTGGAAAAAGTAAGATTTATACAGCATTGGTGCATAATGCACATCAAAATCCGCCACAAGTTTATGAAGCAAAGGCAATTCATCAAATTTTAGACGAATATCCAATTGTAACTAAATATCAAATCAAGTTATGGTCTTGGATTGCTGAATATTATATGTGTACATTGGGAGATGTATTACGTGCAGCTTTGCCAAGCGCATTTTTACTGGAGAGTGAGACTATAATTAGCTTAAACGATTCTAATACTATTATCGATTCACAGTTAAAAGATGATGAGTTTTTAGTGTATGAAGCATTGCACTATCAATCAGCTTTAAAAGTAAATGAAATTAGTAACATCATAGATAAAAATAATATTCTCCCGGTTTTAAAACGCTTATTAGAAAAGAAAGCTATTACTGTAAAAGAAGAGATCTTTGAAAAATACAAGCCCAAATTAATTAGATATGTAAAGTTGAATGTTAATTATTCTTCAGATGAAGCCTTGCAACAATTATTAGAGGATTTAACTAGAGCACCAAAACAAAGTGCTGTGATTATGTCATTATTTTCTTTGTCTGTAAATACTACCAAGCCAATAAAAGTTTCAGAATTAAAAGCAAAAAGCAAAGCATCTTCAGCGCAAATTAAAGCACTTATTGATAAACAAATTATAGAAGAATATTTCATTCAAACCGATAGAATACAATATTCAGGAACGGAAAAAGAATCTATTAAAGCCTTAAATAAGTATCAAGAAAATACTTTAACTGACATAATTCAATCATTTAATAAACATAATGTTACATTACTTTTTGGTGTTACGTCTTCTGGAAAAACAGAGCTCTACGTAAAGCTAATTGATGCCGCTATAAAATCTGGAAAACAGGTCTTGTATTTGGTGCCGGAGATTGCGCTTACTACGCAATTAGTAAATCGTTTGCAAAATTATTTTGGCGAACAAGTTTCTGTCTATCATTCTAAATATTCATTAAATGAACGTGTTGAGGTTTGGAATAATGTGTTAGAAAATTCTGATAAAGCAAAAATTATTTTAGGTGCCAGGTCTTCAGTATTTTTGCCTTTTAATGGTTTAGGATTAGTTATTATTGATGAAGAACATGAGCAATCTTACAAACAATTTGATCCAGCACCACGTTATCACGCTAGAGACACAGCAATTGTGCTGGCTAGTTTGTTTAATGCTAAAACCCTTTTAGGTTCTGCTACACCAAGTATAGAAAGTTTTTTTAATGCTACTAAAGCCGATAAATATGGCTTTGCTGAACTTAATAGACGTTACAATGATGTTTTGATGCCAGAAATTGAATTGGTAGATATTAAAGATAAGCATAAGCGTAAACGAATGAAAGGTCATTTTAGTGATAGATTAATTGCCGAAATGACTGAAACTTTACAAGAAGATCAGCAAATTATCTTGTTTCAAAATCGTCGTGGATTTTCACCAATTGTTGAATGTAATACTTGCGGACATTCCCCACAATGTCCTAATTGTGATGTGAGTTTAACCTATCACCAATTTAAAAATCAACTGCGATGTCATTATTGCGGTTATAATATGAGTATGCTGCAAAATTGTTTGGCTTGTGGTAGTGTAGATTTGGATAGCAAGGGTTTTGGTACAGAACAGATAGAAGAAGAGGTAAAGGTGCTTTTTCCTAACTATAAAGTTGGAAGAATGGATTTAGATACAACAAGAGGAAAATATGGTTACGAAAAAATAATTACTGCTTTTGAGCAAAATGATATTGATATTTTAGTTGGTACACAAATGTTAACCAAAGGCTTAGATTTTAGAAATGTAAAACTAGTTGGCATAATGAATGCAGATAATATGCTTAATTTTCCTGATTTTAGAGCACATGAGCGTAGTTTTCAATTAATGCTACAAGTTGCAGGTAGGGCAGGCAGAACAGCCGAAAGAGGTAAGGTTTTAATTCAGACGTATAATCCATATCATAAAATCCTTCAGCAGGTCTCGAATAATGATTATGTATCCATGTTTAAAGAACAATTAGATGAACGTTATAATTATAAATATCCACCAATTTATAGGTTGATTAAGATTACACTAAAACATAAAGATTATAATAGAGTAAACACAGGAGCTGATTGGTTGGCGAAATCGCTAAAACAAATATTTAGAACCAATGTTTTGGGACCCGAATTTCCGCCAGTATCGAGAATTAGAAATCAATACAACAAAAATATCTTAATAAAAATTCCAGAAAAGCAGTCGTTATTAAAAACTAAAGAGGCTATTCTTAAAGTAAAAAACAGCTTCTTTAGTATAAAAGAATTTCGATCAATTAGATTAATTCTGAATGTCGATAATTATTAGTGAAACTCAATTTACAGAAGTCTGAAAGA
>JAGLKH010000031.1 GCA_023141985.1 Flavobacteriaceae bacterium
ACTTCTAAATTAGATATGCCTTTCTTTTATTTAGGTGGTAATCATGATCTTACAAATCCTATAATGAGAGCGTTTTGGAAACAGCGTTTTGGACCACGATATTATCATTTTGTTTATGAAAATATATTATTCTTAATGATGGATTCTGAAGATTTTGAAGAAAAGCGTATGCAAGAAATCTATTTGGCAAGAGCAAAAGCAATTAAAATAATAGATGGTAAAATTGAAGGAACATATGAAGACTCCGAATACTATCATATGCCTGAACGTAGAACTGGAGCAATGAGTAGTGCTCAATTAGAATATTATAAGCAAGTACTTCAACAATATCCAAATGTAAAATGGACATTTGTACTCATGCATAAGCCTTTGTGGATGCGAGAAGATGAAAAAGGTCTAGGAAAACTTGAAGATGCTTTAGGAAATAGACAATACTCGGTAATTAATGGTCATTTTCATTCATTTTCTCACAGAATAATAAACGGTAAGGATTACATGATTTTAGGTACTACCGGAGGAAGTCAAGCTAAGGAGGATATTAGCTCATTTGATCATATAACTTTAGTAAGAATGGCAAAAGAAAAACCGGTAATAACACATTTAAGAATGGATGGTATTTTAGATGAAACAGGTCATATTCCTTTAAATGGTGATAGTCTCT
Organism: Flavobacteriaceae bacterium; assembly: GCA_023141985.1. Classification (GTDB taxonomy): domain Bacteria; phylum Bacteroidota; class Bacteroidia; order Flavobacteriales; family Flavobacteriaceae; genus PRS1. The sequence continues at coordinate 662 of JAGLKH010000031.1, forward strand.
CTTTTCAAGCTTCAAAATACAAGTAAATTGAACCTTTTTTTGTCATTTTGATTTAGATATAAAAAACCACTAACTTAGTTCTCCTGTCAAAAGGTATATATTTAACTTTAATTCATAAACTATGCTTTCTAATCAAATTTCTCCAACCGATACTCAATTAGCAGAACTACAATCCTATCCACAAAATACGCCTTTAGTCATGCTTAATATTTTAAAATTTAAAGAGCAAACAAGTACAAATGAAACTGGACAAGAAGCTTATGCACGTTATTTAAAAAATGCGACTCCTTTTGTTGAGAAATCGGGTGGAAAATTAATTTGGAAAGGTCAAGTTCATAGTACAGTTATTGGAAATTCAGATAATCAGCCACATGTAGTCTTTTTGGTGGAATACCCAACAGTAAATCATTTTTTTTCTATGGTGTCTAATCCTGAATATCAAAAAATTGCAGGCGATAGAGCTATCGCTTTAGAATATGGTGGTTTAATCGCTTGCCAAAACGCAAAATAACATAATGGATACAATTAAAAATCATTATCGCACATGTAACCTTTGTGAAGCCATGTGTGGTTTAGAAATCAAACATACTAAAACTGATGTCATTTCAATAAAAGGCGATAAAAATGATGATTTAAGCAAAGGTCATATTTGCCCTAAAGCAGTAGCTTTACAAGATTTATATCATGACAAAGACCGGCTTAAAACACCCATAAAAAGAACTGAAAACGGTTGGATAGACATTTCTTGGAAAGAAGCTTTTGATGATGTTACAGAAAACATAAAATCTATACAAACCAAGTATGGCAAAAACGCCATTGGCTCTTATCGCGGTAATCCCACAGTCCATAATATAGGTTTAATGCTTTTTGGAACTCCCTTTATGCAAAGCATTGGTTCCAACCAAAAATATACAGCAACCTCAGTAGATCAATTACCTCATCATTTTGCATCCTTAATGATGTTTGGACATTATTTAATGTTTCCTATTCCGGATATAGATCGCACAGATTTTATGCTAATTATGGGTGGAAATCCAGCTGTTTCTAACGGAAGTATTATGACTGCTCCCGATTTTTCAAATCGGTTAAAAGCCATAAAAAAAAGAGGTGGTGAAGTTGTAGTTGTTGATCCTAGATTTACTGAAACCTCTAAACTTGCCAGCCAGCATCATTATATAAAACCTGGAACTGATGCTTTTTTACTATTAGCATTAATTCATGTGGTTTTTGAAAAAAAGTTAGAAACAAAAGGCCATCTTAAAGATCATTTAAATGGTTGGGATACCATAAAATCACTTGTAAAAGCATATCCGCCAGAAAAAATTGCTAACATAGTTGGTATAGATGCCAAAGCTATCACAGAATTAGCTCTAAAATTTGCGACTTCTAAAACTGCGGTTTGCTATGGTAGATTAGGCCTATCTACACAAGAATTTGGTGGATTATGCCAATGGCTAGTTAACGTTCTAAATTGTATAACTGGAAATTTAGATACAGAAGGCGGCGCATTATTTACAAAACCTGCAATAGATATTGTAGGCATGTCTAAAATGACACGAAAAACAGGAAGTTTCAACAAACGGCAATCTCGTGTTCATAATTTACCGGAATTTACCGGCGAATTTCCTGTTGCTACTTTAGCCGATGAAATTTTAACTCCAGGAGAGGATCAAATAAAAATGATGATTACCATTGCTGGAAACCCTGTAATATCTACTCCAAATGGTAAGCATCTTGAAAGTGCTTTAGAATCTTTAGAATATATGGTTGCTATTGATATTTATTTAAATGAAACTACCAAACATGCCAATATCATTTTACCAACAACAACTGGGTTAGAAACATCTTTGTACGATTTAGTATTTCATCAATTTGCGATTCGCAATACTGCTAAATATTCAGAAGCACTGTTTGAAAAAACAGAAGAACAACGACACGATTGGGAAATATTAAAGGAACTCACAACACGTTTAAGTGGACAAGAAAATCCGTTAAATTTAGAGCAAACATTAGATTACATGCTTCAATTTAGTACTTATCAAGACCCTAAACTCTCGGTTGCTGAACTAAAAAAGCATCCTCACGGATTAGATTATGGTCAATTAAAACCTCAATTACCTGAACGTTTATTTACAGCAGATAAAAAAGTAGAATTAGCACATCCTTTATTTATTACAGACTTAGACCGTTTAAATACAAAACTCTTACAATTAGAAAACGAATCAAATTCGGCGTATCCTTTTTCATTAATTGGCAGAAGAGGCTTGCGTTCTAACAATTCCTGGATGCACAATAGCAAACGATTAGTTAAAGGGAAAGAACGTTGCACATTACTCATTCACTCTAAGGATGCTAACACTCTAAATATTAAAGATGGACAAGACGTAACAGTAACCTCTAACGTTGGGCAAGTAAAAATTCCTATAGAAATTACAGACAGCATGATGCAAGGTGTTGTTAGTATTCCTCATGGTTGGGGACATCATAGAAAAGGTACAAGCATTTCTATTGCTCAAAATCATGCTGGAGTTAGTTTAAATGACTTAACCAATAATATACAATTAGACACCTTAACTGGCAATGCCGATTTTAGCGGAACCAGGGTTAAGATTGAAGACTGATTGATTTGAAATTGCTTTAGAAAAAATGAAAATAAAAATCACATTAACTCTTATTTTGCTTGTATTTAACCAAATAACTTGGTCACAAACAATAATTGATAGTAGTAAAGTTATTAAAGTACTATCATTTAATATACTTCATGGAGCTACAACCAAAGGAGATTTTGATTTGGATGCAATAGCTAAAGTAATTATAGATGCCAATCCTGATTTTGTTGCACTTCAGGAAGTTGATTACAAAACAAAAAGAGCAAAAAACTATGATTTAGTAACCGAACTTGGGTGGCGAACAAAAATGTCACCTATTTATGCTAGAGCTATGCACTATGATGGTGGTGAATATGGTGAAGGCGTATTATCCAAACACACTTTTTTACAAACAAGAAATGTCGCTTTACCTTTCACTAAAGGAGATGAACCTAGAGCTGCTTTGGAAATTATTACTATAATTCCTTCAAAAGATACTATAGCTTTTATTGGCACACATTTGGATCATCTTGATAATGAAACCAACAGAATTATGCAAGCCAAACAATTAAACAAGGTTTGTTCTTCAAACCCTTATCCAACCATTTTAGCTGGAGATTTAAATGCTCAACCGAAAAGCAATACTATGAAAATTCTTGAAGAAATATGGGTTGGATCTTATGATAAAAATAACCCCAAACCAACTTACCCTTCAGATAACCCTTCAATTAAAATTGATTATGTTTTGTTTTATCCTAAACATCGATGGAAAGTCCTTAATACTGAAGTAATTCAGGACGAAATTGCATCTGATCATTGCGCCTATTTAGTAACACTTCAGTTATTGGATGAATAATTATGTTCGATTATATTCGTTTATTGCAATTTCTTTAATATAATAAACGCTATAAATTCTCTTAACTTTGTTTAAATTAGTCTCGTTTAATCTTGACTGAAAATTTAATAATATTATGGCAACGCGAAAATATGAAGGCAAGAAATTTGACTCTAATGAAGTGAATAAAACTATAGACTCACTGACAGTAGAAGAAGCCTTGCAAATAAATATAAATAACAAACCCTTTACAGTGTCAATGCGAACACCTGGTGAGGACATGAGTTTGGTTCGTGGGATGTTACATTCTGAAGGTGTATTAAATAATATTGAATTCATTCCAGAGCTTTCTATCAAAAAAGAAAACAATGATGGAATCGTAACTGTTGTTAATCTTGATATTCCTAAAAATGAATTAGGTGAAGGCTATTCTAATAGCAGAAGTTTATTGTCAGTTTCATCTTGTGGCATCTGCGGAAAAACGGAACTTAGTGATTTAGCCTTTATTGGAAAAACCGTTGATGAAAATAAGAAAATTGATGTCAATTTAATTCATCAACTTTTTGAACGTATGAATGCCATACAACATAATTTCAAACAATCTGGAGGCACACATGCTGCTGTTGCATTTACTTTAGCTGGTAAGCTACTTTCTTCTATGGAAGATATAGGCAGGCATAATGCTGTTGATAAAGTAATAGGTAAATTAATTCATTTAAAAAAACTGAAGCAAGCTAAAATAATGATCGTTAGTGGTCGTATTTCTTATGAAATTGTTGTAAAATGCTTTAAAGCCAGAATTCCATTCTTAGCGGCAGTTTCTGCACCTTCTTCCCTGGCTGTAGATTATGCCAAAGAACTTGGAATTACCCTTTTTGCATTTTGTCGAAATGATAGAGCAACTTGTTATTCCAATCCGCAACGCACTAAAATAAA
>JAGLKH010000310.1 GCA_023141985.1 Flavobacteriaceae bacterium
ATTATACGATTATTTACTATCCGTTGGAGTGACAGAATCGTTAGCGAAATATCTTAATATGATTGCATTGCTAATCGTATTATTAATAATTGTCTTCATAATCGATTTTATTACCAGAAAGATTTTATTGACAATTTTCACAAGGTTTGCCAGTAAATCGAAATCAAATTTTGACGATATATTGGTTGTAAACAAAGCACCCAGAAATATTGCGCACATCATACCATTACTCATTGCTTTAGAGTTTGTTCCAATGGTTTTTTCAGATTTTGATGCTGCTGAAAAAATTATAGAAAAAGGATTGCAGGTATTCGCAATAGTGCTCATACTGTGGATCGTTAGAAGTTTTTTAAACACCTTAAAAGATTATTTTAAAACGCTGCCTCGCTTAAAAGATAAACCTATTGACAGTTACATACAGGTATTTATGATCTTTGCCTGGGTTATTGGCATTTTTTCTGCTTTTGCTATAATTATTGAAATTACGTTTTTGAATTTCCTGGCAGGTATTGGTACGATTTCGGCTGTAATAATTCTTGTTTTTAAAGATACCATTCTTGGGTTTGTGGCAAGTATACAAGTGTCCATTAACGATATGGTACGAATTGGAGATTGGATTACTTTCGAAAAATATGGTGCCGATGGTGATGTTATAGAAATTAATCTTGCTACTGTAAAGGTTCAAAATTTTGATAAAACCATAACTACTATACCTACTTATGCTTTGATCTCCGATTCGTTCAAGAACTGGAGAGGTATGGAAAAATCTGACGGAAGACGTATTAAGAGGTCTTTAAATATTATATTAGATAGCGTTAAGTATCTCTCTAAAAATGAAGTAGATAAGCTAAAAAATATTGAATTACTCACCTCTTATTTAGAAAGACGTCAAACAGATATCCAGGATTATAATACCGAAAATAATATCAATAAGGATCTATTACTAAACGGAAAAAATCTCACTAACATAGGCGTGTTTAGAAAATATTTAGAAACTTATGTGGAACAGCATTCTGCCATTAATAAAGATATGATGATTATGGTTCGCCAATTGGCACCAACAACTCAAGGGATTCCGTTAGAAATTTATGCATTTAGCAGTGATAAACGCTGGAAAAATTACGAGTATATCATGTCTGATATTTTTGACCATATCATAGCTGCTGTGCCTTATTTTGATCTGAAAATTTTTGAACTTCCTAACAGTTCAAGTTTTATTGAAAAATAAATGGCTTTATTTTAAACAACCTCATATTACTCTTAACCACATTAAAGTTAAATATTATTAGCTAACCAATCTCCTACTTCGCTTGTTTTATAGGCTTTGTTATCGCCTGCTAAATCTTCTGTAATAATACCCTCAGCAAGTGACTTATTTACAACTATACGTATCGCTTCTGCTTCATCTTTTAGTCCGAAAGCATCTTCAAACATCATTGCAGCAGATAATACTGTAGCTAATGGATTTGCAATATCCAGTCCTGTTGCCTGTGGATAAGAACCATGAATAGGCTCAAACAAAGATGTTTTTTCTCCTAAAGACGCCGAAGGCATTAACCCCATAGATCCAGAAATTACTGATGCCTCATCAGTTAAAATATCGCCAAATAAATTCTCGGTTATCAATACATCATAAGAATTTGGCCATTGTACCAAACGCAT
>JAGLKH010000311.1 GCA_023141985.1 Flavobacteriaceae bacterium
TCACTATTGGTGATCCAAGATTGAAAGAAGTCAGAATGGGCTCTTTAATAAGTAAAGAACAAGTTGAAGAAGTTAGAAATAGCGTTACCGACATTGCTAAAAAAGCAAAAATTGTATATGGCAGTTTGGATAAGATAGAAGTTGTTGGTGCTGATTCAAAAAAAGGAGCATTTATTAGTCCGATTCTACTAAGAGAAGATCATCCTTTCGATAATTTAGCTGTTCATGAACGTGAAGCCTTTGGTCCGGTAAGTACTATTATGCCTTATAAAAATTTAGACGAAGCGATTGAGTTGGCGAAAATGGGAAAAGGCTCTTTAGTATCTTCAATCATAACATATGATGATGCCATTGCGAAAGATTATGTTGTAAATGCAGCAAGTCATCATGGACGTATTTTAGTTTTAAATCGTGAAAACGCTAAAGAGAGTACAGGACATGGTTCACCATTACCAACTTTAGTTCATGGAGGACCGGGACGTGCAGGTGGTGGAGAAGAAATGGGAGGAATGCGTGGTGTAAAACATTATTTGCAACGTACAGCTATACAAGGGTCTCCGACAACATTGACAGAAATTACAGGAATTTACCAACCGGGAGGAGCATATAAAGAAGCAGAACGGCATCCTTTTAAATATCATTGGGAAGATATTCAACCAGGAATGTCACTCAAAACACATAAACGTACTATTACGGATAGCGACATTATAAATTTTTCCAATCTAACTTGGGATCATTTTTATGCGCATACAGATATTACTTCTTTGGATGGTAGTATTTTCGAAAAACGCACAGCTCATGGCTATTTTATTTTAGCAGCCGCGGCAGGATTATTTGTACATCCAAATAAAGGACCTGTTTCTGCTAATTATGGTTTAGAAGATTGTCGTTTTATTCGTCCAATTTATCATAACGATACCATTTCTGTAAGACTAACGTGCAAGCAGAAAATAGATAGAGATTCTCGAGGGCCACAATTACCTAATGGAATTGTAAAATGGTATGCTGAAGTTTTTGATGCTGAAGATGAAATAGTAGCAATAGCAACTGTTTTAACTATGGTGCAAAAGAAAAGCCCTTTTGCTGAAATTAATAGAAAAACTATTGAGAAGTATTTAAGTAAGCTAACTGAAGACACTAAACCTGTCTGGGGAATTATGTCTCCACAACATATGGTAGAGCATTTAGAATATACGTTCAGAATTGCATCAGGAGAAATTCAGGATTTTGAGATTGATACACCTGAAAAAATTCTTGAAAAAGTACATGATACACTTTATAACTATAAACCAATGCCAAGACTTCATAAATTTCCATTAGCAATAAAAGAGTTAAAAGAAGATTTACAGCATGAAAATCTTATAATAGCTAAACAGAAAATGTTAGAAGCTTACGATGAATTTGAAATTTATTTTAAAGAAAATCCTAAAGCTGTAACTAAAAATGTGGTTTTTGGAATGTTGAATAATTTTGAATGGCAATTATTGAATACAAAACATTTAAATCATCATTTTGAACAATTTAATCTTTTATAAAAGATTAAATTGTTTAAAATATTCCCACGAAAGTGGGAACCTTATTAAATCAAAAGAATGCCTATATGGAGTATTTACATAATAACAAATAAAAAAAATGGAGTTCTATACATAGGATTTACAAAAGTATTAAAAAGAAGAATATATCAACATAAAAACAAAGCACATCCAAACACATTTTCGCCGAGATATAATTTAGATGAACTCGTTTATTTTGAAAAATTTGATAATGAAGAAGAAGCTAAAATGAGAGAAAAGAGAATGAAAAAATGGAATAGGGCTTGGAAAATAGAATTGATTGAAAAAACTAATCCTGATTGGAAGGATTTATATAGAGATTTGAAATAGAGTATAACTAAAAAGAGATTTCCGCTTTTGCGGAAAGTAAACATGGAATCATACGTAAAACAAACTATCGAAAACCAAGTAGGATATATTGAATTTTTTCATCCTGAACATAATTCGCTACCAGGTAATTTGTTATCAAAATTAGTGCAGACAATAGTTGATGCAGGAAATAATGAAGATATAAAAGTAATAGTTCTAAAAAGCGGAGGAGACAGAACATTTTGTGCTGGAGCAAGCTTTAAAGAACTCATAAATTTAAATGATGAAGAATCTGGCAAAGTATTCTTTACCGGATTTGCAAATGTGATTAATGCTATGCGTAAGTGTCCAAAATTTATTATTGG
>JAGLKH010000312.1 GCA_023141985.1 Flavobacteriaceae bacterium
CATTTTCTAAAGATTTTCCCATTCTGGTAAGAATTGTATTTATTTTTTCTTGATACCCTAAAACCCTTGGATTGGTTGTAATAAATTCTTCTTTATTAAAAGCATCACCAAAACGTTTGGCTGCTTTTTTTACTTCCTTGTCAATTTTAGTTTCAATTTTGGCACAATAGTCTTCAATTAAAACATCGGCTCTATAGCGCTTTTTAGAATCTTTATTATCAATTAAAGGGTCGTTAAAAGCATCAACGTGTCCAGATGCTTTCCAAGTTGTTGGATGCATAAATATTGCAGCATCTAAACCAACAATATTGTCGTGCATTTGCACCATGGCTTTCCACCAATAATCTCGTATATTGTTTTTTAACTCTACTCCATTTTGTGCGTAATCGTAAACTGCACTTAAGCCATCATATATTTCGCTACTTTGAAACACATAACCATATTCTTTTGCATGAGAAATTACCCTCTTAAATTTATCTTCTTGATTTGCCATAGTGCAAAAATAAAAAACCGTTACAAACTAATGTGTGGTTTATTAAAAATTTAGTCGTTGGATTAATGAAAGCGAAAATATATATTAAGTTTGTGTTAGTTAATTCTATTCGATAAACATGTTGAAAAATTTATTAAACTTGTTTTTTCCAAAAGTATGTTATGCTTGCAGCCATTTATTGACCGACAACGAAAATCATATTTGTACGACTTGCAGGCACAATTTACCTGTTACTGATTTTCATTTTGAAAATAACAATACAGTAGAAAAAGTGTTTTATGGCCGCATTAAATTAGAACAAGCCACAGCGCTTTTAAAGTTTGAAAAAAAAGGAATTGTACAGCAATTACTTCATAATTTAAAATACAGAAGTCATGAAACTATAAGTAAAGTTTTAGGTGAGTGGTTAGGGAACGAGCTAAAAAATGTTGAAGGCTACTCAACTATTGATATCGTAATTCCTGTGCCTTTACATAAAAACAAACTAAGAAAAAGAGGTTATAATCAAGTCGCAAAATTTGGGGTTGAAATTGCTAAAGCTCTAAACGCAGAATATATAGACTCTGTTTTAGTTAAAACTACTGCTACAAAAACGCAAGTATTTAAAAAACGTATTTCGCGTTGGAATAACTCTAATGAAGTTTTTGCTATAAAAAATAAGGTTCTTATAAAAGGAAAACATATTCTTTTGGTTGACGATATTATTACAACCGGGGCAACTATTGAATCTTGTGTTAATATACTAATTAAAGCTGAAGATGTTAAAATTAGTGTAGCTACTATGGCAATTGCTTAAACTCTTTTTCGTTACTACTAAAATATGTTGTTAATTTGCGTGAAATTCTAATTGGTAATGCATAAAACCCTTTCAAATTTTATTTTTATAATTATTATCAGCTTCCTTTTAGCTAATTGTGCAAATCGTGGTACGCCTACCGGGGGAGATAAAGACATAACACCTCCTGTAATTACAAAATCTATCCCTGAAAATTATTCTGTTAACTTTAATTCTAATGAAATAAAAATCTATTTTGATGAGTATATTAAAGTTAAAGACTTACGAAAGCAACTTATTATTTCTCCTCCAATGAATCTAGATCCCGAGATTACACCATTAGGTTCGGCTAGTAAATATATTACAATTAAAATTTTTGATACACTTCAATCCAATACAACTTATGCTTTTAATTTTGGGGAAAGTATAGTAGATAACAACGAAGAGAATCCTTATCCTTATTACAGATATGTGTTTTCTACAGGGCCCTTTATTGATTCTTTAAGTGTAAAAGGGGCAATTATAGATGCTGTAAACCAAAAACCAGATGAGTTTGTTTCTGTTCTATTGTATGATATAGATTCTACATTTACAGATTCAATAATTTACAAACAAAAACCAAAGTATATTACTAATACTCTTGATAGCACAACAACATTCAAGTTAGAAAATTTAAAAGCCGGCAAGTATTTAATGATAGCTTTAAAAGATGAAAACAGTAATTATACATTTCAGCAAAAAACGGATAAAATTGGTTTTCTGAAAGATTTTATAACCGTTTCAACCGATACTTCTACAATTTATACTATAAAACTATTTAATGAGGACATAGATTTTAAAGCGACGCGACCTAAGCTAATTTCAGGAAATAAAATCGCATTTGGATATGATGGCAGTTACAAAAACATGAAAATTAATCTACTCTCAAACTCGCCAAATAATTTCGAAAGTAAAATAACTAAAGACCAAAAAACAGATTCCTTATTCTATTGGTATCAACCGAAATTTGAAGCAGATTCGTTATTGTTTTTAGTGAGTAATAAATCTTATGCAGATACACTGATAGTAAAATTAAAATCGCTTGACAAAGATTCATTAGTTATTAAGCCTATCCAAAACAGAACTATTTCATTTACTGAAAATTTTGAAATTGAAGCCAATATTCCTTTAACAACAATAGACAAAGAAAAGATAACCATTCTCGACAAAGACTCTACTCAAGTAGATTTTACAACTACTTTTGATGAACTTAACAATAGATATACCTTTTTCTTTACAAAGAAGGAACAAGAACGATACGAAATACAAATGCTTCCAGATGCTTTTACCGATTTTTTTGAAAACAAAAACGACACTTTAAATTATTCGTTAAGCACAAAAACTTACGATGATTATGGAAATGTAAGAGTAACTCTAAAAAATGCTACTTATCCGGTAATTGTACAATTAACAAATGTAAATGGTGAAGTGAAAAGGGAACTATATTCTACAGAGCCCGAAGTTTTAGATTTTAGACATTTAAATCCCGGTAAATACTACATAAGAGTGATTTTTGATGCTAATGAAAATAAAAAGTATGATTCTGGAAATTACTTAAAAAAACGACAACCGGAACGTATTAGTTATTTCCCGGATTTATTAGATATAAGAGCAGGTTGGGATTGGATAGATGAATTTATTTTACAGTAAAACTGTCTTTATCATTTAAAAATTTCAATTTCTCCTTAATAGCAGTTAGGTGGTCTTTAGATATAGTAATAATTTCTATTTGTTCTTCATTTTCCTTAAAATTTGATATTTGCTCCCCTAATCCATCATAAACTGCTGAATGTCCAGGATAGTTATTTTTATTAATATCAAAACCTACACGATTTACACCAATACAGTAACTCATATTTTCTATAGCTCTTGCTTTTAGCAAAGCATCCCATGCTGAAATTCTTGGTTTTGGCCAATTGGCTACATAAATTAACACCTCGTAGTCTTCTACGTTTCTTGCCCAAACAGGAAAACGTAAATCATAACATATTAAAGGACAAATTTTCCAGCCTTTATAATTTACAATCAGTTTTTGAGTTCCAGACGCAAATACTTTGTCTTCTCCGGCAAGAGTAAAAGTATGTCGCTTATCGTAATACTCAATTTTTCTTGAAGGATGCACAAAAAATAATCGATTATAAAAATTATTTTTTTCTTTAATAATAATACTTCCTACAATAGCAGCTTTCATTTTAACAGCCAGGTATTGCATCCATTTTACAGTATCTCCTTCCATAGTTTCGGCAACAGACTCAGCATCCATGGTAAAACCTGTTGTAAACATTTCCGGGAGAATGACTATATCAATATCTTCTGAAATACCTTCTATTTTTTTTAAAAAGGCGTATCTGTTTTTTACTG
>JAGLKH010000313.1 GCA_023141985.1 Flavobacteriaceae bacterium
AATACTATCATAGAACTCTAAAACGCTCTAATTGGTCAATGTGTAACTCTTAAAATAGATAATAGAACACTTTATTGAAGCACACCTTGACCGCATACCTACATATCACTACACACGTACCCCTATACCCCCAAAATGACAATAATAAAAAAAGATGATATATGCACACATAAAATTTTTGCAAAACACCAATAAAAATGGTCATTTTTTGTGGTTTACCACGCCTCAACTCTTTACAATAGTTAGTTTCTATATCATTAGTGATATTTCAAATAATGAGAATTGGCAAAGGCTTAATAAAGCAATAACAAAAGGTGCTATTCATTGGTATTAATGTGAGAAATGTGAAATATACAAACAAGTAAAAACGCATTAAAAAGCACTATTTTTAAAAAATAAAACGTTTAAAAAGTATTAAAAAGTGATAATTTAAAATACTGATTGTCAGTAAAAAGTGAAATTTGTTTGTTAAAATGTACCCAAATACGCGCACATTAATTAAAATCTGAAAAATATTGGTGTGTTTTTTAAATTAAAAACTACCTTTTAAAATAAAATGATGTAGATATAAGATAAAGATATTGATTAAAAAAAGGTTTTCAGCTCAATGAAACTATAAAAACCATAAGATAAACTTTACGAAAAATGACCATTATTTCACATTATCAAAAAACCAAAAACAGGAACTAAAATTCCTCTTATCCCGACAAATCTATGGGATAATGTGTACATTTGTCCTCATATAACGAGTTGGGAGACATAAACTAAAGAGCTTATGTTATGAAAAAAACACATGTCGTAATTATGGTCATAGCATTAATAGGTGCAGGAATAGGAGGATCTTTTATATTGCTGCAACCAACTGGTTATGAACGAGAACCTAATGAATCCATGAATGAAAAGATAAAACTACCCGAGCCAAAATATAATAGTGACACCTCGGTCGAACAGGCTTTGCATGAAAGAAGATCGGTCAGAGAATACAGGGATGAGCCACTAACTCTTATTGAAGTCTCACAACTCCTCTGGGCTGCGCAAGGAATTACCGACTCGAGAAGGGGATATAGAACTGCACCCTCTGCAGGTGCACTCTACCCTCTTGATATGTACTTAATAATTAGCGACGTAGAGGGAGTTACAAATGGCATATATAAATACAAGCCCCATCAACATGAACTTGTGAGGGTTAGGAGTGGAAATGTGAGAAATGAGCTGACTATTGCTGCTCTTGGACAAACTTGTGTTGAAGAGAGCGCCATGGTTATTGTATTCTCCGCAGTTTATGAACGAACTACTCAAAAATATGGCAATAGGGGCATTAGATATGCGCACATGGAAGCTGGGCATGCCGCTCAAAATGTTTTTTTACAGGCAGTTTCATTGGATCTGGGTTTGGTAGTTGTTGGTGCTTTTAAGGATGAAGAAGTAAGAAAAATTCTAAACATGTCAGATAAAGAACAGCCTTTATATATCCTTCCTGTTGGAAGGATATAAAATAGAATAAAGGGTTCTGTCGCATCTGTTAAAAATAAACATAAAAATTCAAACCAACATTTTGTTTAAGCTGCTAATGAGGTAAATGACTTATAGGTTGAACTCTTTGGATTTACCAGTTGGTTTTTCTTTAGCATCCTTATCATTTCTACTCCAGCAATTGTCCTTTTTGCAGATTCAAATTCTTTAAAACCCAAACCCTGTACTATCCGCCACTTTATCATGCGATGGTCTTGTTCTACTATATTGTTGAGGTACTTGCACTGCCTTATCTTTATCTTAGAAAAGTTTCGTCTGTTATATAGTTTTATTGCAGAAGTATTGGCACCACTCTTATCTATGTTTATTAGTTCTGGCTTACCGTTATTAGTAATAGCTTTGATTAAGAATTTATGAGCCGATAAGCGTTGCCTTCGTTTAGTTAACAGGAAGTCCACTGTATTGCCTTGTTTATCCACCGCTCTATATAAATACTTCCACTGACCTTTTACCTTGATGTATGTCTCGTCCATTCTCCATCTTTTACCAACAGATTTTTTTCTTTTTCTGAATTGCTTTTCAACTAATGGTGCAAACTTAAATACCCAACGTTGAATTGTTGCGTGGTCTACTTTAACTCCCCTAATAGACAAGAGTTCTTCTACATCTCTATAGCTTAGGCTAAACCTTAATTTATAATAAACAGCTTGTAAAATTATAGCTTTGGGAAAACAATGACCTTTAAACATCTCCTCTTAAAGGTAAAGATAGATGTTTGATTTTTTGCTAACTTAGATGCGCAGAACCGATATTCAAGATTTATATAAATAATCAACTTAAAACTTTGTTCAATCAAAACTATATTTTAATACGTATTTTACTTTACAAATTTTTTAAATTTGTAGGTAAATCTAATATAAAACACTAATAATGAAAAGAAGATCATTTATCAAATCAACAGTGGCAGCAGCATCAGTAGCTTCTGTTTTGCCATTATCACATGCTACAGCACAAGAATTACCAATAGATCAAATCTCAGAAAAAGAACTATATGAACTTAGAACTTATGAACTAAGATTTGGTAGCCAGCAAAAATTACTATTAGATTATTTAACTAAGGTATTTCAACCCGTTTTAAAACGTATAGGTGTTAATCATTTTATGTTATTTAAAGAATTAGGTGATTCTAATCCCACCAAACTTACGGCCCTGATTAGTTATCCAAACGCATCAGTGTACCTAAAAGCTCAAAACCTTTATACAGATTCTGATTATGTAACCCAGGCCAAAGAATACCATAATTTACCTCAAAGCCAAGCCCTTTACAATAGGTTTAGTTCTTCCCTATTACTAGCTTTTGATGGAATGCCTAAAATAATGGACGCTGTGGAAGGTGCATCTTTGTTTGAATTGAGAACTTATGAAGGCTTTTCGGAAGATGCTGTAAGACGTAAAATAAAAATGTTTAATACAGAAGAAATTCAACTTTTTTTAAAAACAAATTTACACCCTGTATTTTTTGGTGAAATGATTGCTGGCCCTTACAGACCTTGCTTAACCTATATGCTTAATTTTAAGGATATGGCAGAACATGATGCCAGCTGGAAGAGTTTTGCTACCCATCCTGAATGGAAAGCTATGAGTACAAAAGCGGAATATGCCAACACGGTATCTAACATACAAAAAGTTTTTTTGAAGCCTATACTCGTTTAGAGTTTAAGATTTCTAAAAATGATCACAAAAACAAGATTATTGAATGAATTTGTTTTTAAATCTAAACTGATTTATATTTCAAAAAATGGTATTATACAGATAGAATAAAAGTGTATAGAAAAACAGATTAACTTATTAAATCTTTAATTAATTTCAATAAAACTCATCTGAACAAAAAAATAATATAAGTGTATTTCTTTTATAATTATCATTATCATCTTAAAGACAAAATTATGAATAAGTGTAGAATTTCCCTATTCGGAATAATATTACTCTTTGTTTCCTGTACCACTAAAATAGAAGAAAATATAGGTCAAACGGTTATTACCAAATGGCAAGGCAATAAACAATCGGCCATATCTATAACTTATGATGATGGCATCATCAATCAATTTACAGTGGCCAGACCAATTATGAACAAATTCGGTTTGCCGGGAACATTTTTTATCATTACCGGAAAAGTAACTGGCTCGGGTAAAGGCAAATTTATTGGAAGACCAGAAGAGGACATCATTAAAGAGAGCGTTTTAGTTAAAACCAATTCTGATAATTTTTTTGAAAGAGCTTCTTTGATTGGATTTACCGGTACAAGTGAAGCTCTTGAATACCATTCGGAAGCAGGCTCTCTTTTTGAATCTGGAAATATTACAGAAGCTTATGAGTTGATAGATAAGGTATATTTAAAACTGAGAAGCGGGGACTTAAAGAATACGGATGATGTCATTTTTCATAATAATCCTGTAGATACTACTTCTTGGAATGATTTAAAAGCATACACGGCAGAAGGTCATGAAATAGCCAGTCACACAGTTACTCACCCCCGATTAGCGGTGTTGGACGAAGTGAATTTATTATATGAGCTGGAACAAAGTAAATCGGATATTCAGAAATTTTTGGGTGAGAAATATACCTTTTCTGCCGAATGTCCTTATGGTACAGAGAATGAAAGGGTAATGGAATATGCACATAAAATATATCCTGCACTGAGAAACCGTATGCCAGAATCTTATCTTGATGAACTCAATAGAGCCAGTAAACGACAACCTGGTAAATCAGAGAAGGAATATGTCCAATGGCAAAGAGGTCCGCTTACCAATGTGAGCATGGAAATAATGAAATCATGGGTGGATACTTGCATTAAATATAATAATATTTGGTTAGTACTAGTATTTCACGGAATAGACGGAATAGGCTGGGAACCCAAAACCGGAGACGAGCTGGAAGAATATTTCAGCTATATAAATAAAAAGGGGACCCATTTATGGATTGCCACTTTTGCTGACGTTACAAAATATATTAGGGAAAGAAAAAATGCAATAATTAGTAGCATGGTACAAGATAATACAATCGTTGTGAATATTTCATCCGATCTTGATCCTGAAATTTACGATGTTCCTGTTACCTTAAAAACTTATGTGCCAAAGGCATGGAAATCAATTTTACTTAATCAGAAATTTAAACAAGAAAATGAACTCAAGCTTAAGATTCAAAAAGATGAACTGGGATCCTATGTGCTTTATTCTGCTTTGCCTAATGAAGGAGAACTAATACTTAAAGAAAAATAAATGATAAAATCTTTTAGAAAAATTAGGCAACAACTATGGCTAAAAACAAATTCAGTAACTATTCTATTTATATCGTTGGTAAAATTATTTTGAATAACTCAAGAGATTTACATAAATTGTGAGCTTCTAAACATAAACCTATATGGCAATTACTACACCAAAATTTACTACACCCAGATTTACTGCACTCGATGTGTTTCGCGGTATGACAATTTGTTTTATGATTATTGTTAATACTCCAGGGAATTACGATACTACTTATGCCCCATTATTACATGCTAATTGGCATGGATTCACACTCACAGATTTGGTTTTTCCTTCCTTTTTATTCGCAATAGGTAACGCCATGAGTTTTGTGATGAAAAAATGGGGGAATATGACACAATCACAAGTGCTTAAAAAGATTTTTAAACGAACTTTTTTGATTTTTTTATTAGGATATTTAATGTATTGGTTTCCTTTTGTTAAGGTTGATACCATGAATAATATCTCTTCATTTCCCATAGGTGAAACTAGAATATTAGGTGTCTTACAGCGTATTGCATTATGCTATCTTGCTGCCTCTTTAATAATTTGGTATTTAAAACCCAAAATAACATTGATTATTGGTGTGATTTTACTTCTTGGGTATTGGGTGCTGTTATATGCTTTTGGAGATGTTGGTCAGGAATTGACATTAACCGGAAACGCTGCATTAAAATTAGATCTTTGGTTAATGGGAGAAAATCATTTATACCATGGTGAAGGTGTTGCCTTTGACCCGGAAGGATGGCTGAGTACCTTACCAGCTATAGTTAATATTTTTGTAGGTTACTTTGCAGGTGTTTGGATACAGAAAAAAGGAAATTCTTATGAAGCTATTGCAAAATTACTTTTGGCTGGTTTCGCTTTAACTTTTGTTGGATATTTATGGGATTTGAGTTTTCCTATAAATAAAAAGCTATGGACAAGCAGTTTTGTAATGCTTACTGTAGGTTTAGATTGTATAATTATTGCTGCATTGATGTATGTCATTGAATTTTACAAAAAGAAAAGGTGGACTAATTTCTTTGAAATTGTGGGTAAAAACCCTTTGTTTATCTATTTATTAAGTGAATTATTATTAATTACCATGTATACCATTCATATGGCTGATGGTACTACACTCTTTAGTTGGATATATCAGCATGTGTTTATCTATGTTGGAGCTTATTTTGGATCATTTCTTTATGCCATTACATTTATGCTGTTTTGTTGGAGTATAGGTTGGTGGATGGATAAAAAGAAAATTTATATCAGGGTATA
>JAGLKH010000314.1 GCA_023141985.1 Flavobacteriaceae bacterium
ACATCATCGAAATTTACTTTTTTGAAAATTGAATCTATTTGTTTTCCTGAATATCCTGAAGCATATAATGAACCAATAATAGATCCCATACTTGTTCCTGCAACATAATCTATTCTTACACCTAAACTATCTATAATTTTAAGCGCGCCAATATGTGCAAGCCCCTTTGCGCCACCACCACTTAATACTAAGCCAACTTTAACATCTTCGCTAGATTGTTGCTGTGCATTGATTGCACAAACAAAAAAGAATAATAAAATTGTGATGGTTTTATTCACTATATTATTTGTTATAATAATTATATATTTTTTCTGCTCTTGAGGCGCCAACAACGTGTTCTAATTCATCTAATTTTGCGTAAGACACTCGTTTGGCTGATTTAAATTGTTTGATTAAATCTATCATTGTTTTTTCTCCAATCCCCGGAATGGTTTCTAATTCTGTGTTTAACGCATTTTTACTGCGTTTATTTCTATGATGTTCTATCCCAAACCGATGTGCTTCATTTCTTAATCTTTGAATAATTTTTAAGGTCTCACTTTTCTTGTCTAAATATAATGGAATTGGATCGTCCGGATAGAATAATTCTTCTAAACGTTTAGCAATTCCTATAATAGCAATTTTATGTCGCAATTTAAGCTTATCAAGACTCTTTAATGCTGATGATAATTGCCCTTTACCCCCATCTATAATTATAAGTTGTGGTAATGGTTGATTTTCTTCTAACAAACGTTTGTACCTTCTAAAAACTACTTCTTCCATTGAAGCAAAATCATCTGGGCCTTCAACTGTTTTAATATTAAAATGTCTATAATCTTTCTTACTTGGTTTCCCATTTTTAAATACAACACAAGCTGCAACAGGATTTGTTCCCTGAATATTAGAATTATCAAAACACTCAATATGCCTTGGTTCGTCGTTTAAACGCAGATCAACTTTCATTTGAGCCATAATTCTATTAGCGTGCCTATCTGGATCTGTAATTTTAATTTGTTTAAAACGATCCATTCTATAATATTTTGCATTGCGAACGGACAGATCTAAAATATGTTTTTTATCTCCCAGTTTTGGGATAGTAACTTTTATTTTCTCTCCTAAATCTATTTTAAAAGGGGTGTAAACTTCTTTTGATGTAGAATTGAAACGCTGCCTAATTTCAGTTATTGCCAGGGCTAACAAATCGCTATCTGTTTCTTCCAGTTTTTTCTTCAGCTCTAAAGTATGAGAACGTATAATTGAACCATAAGATAATTGCAAAAAATTAATGTACGCATAGCTTTCGTCACTCACGATAGAAAACACATCTACATTACTAATTTTAGGATTAACAATAGTAGATTTGGCTTGGTAGTTTTCAAGAATTTCTATCCTTTCTTTTACTTTTTGTGCGTCTTCAAAATGCATGTCATTGGCAAATTGTTTCATCTGATTTTTAAATTGCAAGAGTGAATCTTTAAAATTTCCCTTTAAAATTTCTCGAATAGCTTTGATGCTCTTATCGTACTCATCTTCAGTTTCGTAACTTTCACAAGCCCCTTTGCAATTTCCTAAATGGTATTCCAAACATACTTTATATTTTCCATCTGTTATTTTATCTTCAGCTAAATCGTAATTACAGGTTCTTAATGGATACAATCCTTTTATTAAATCCAGTAATGTGTGAACAGTCCTAACACTAGTATAAGGCCCAAAATATTCCGAACCGTCTTTTATTAAACGTCGCGTTTGAAACACTCTCGGAAACCGTTCCTTTTTTATACAAATCCAAGGATATGATTTGTCGTCCTTAAGCATAACATTGTATCTCGGTTTATACTTCTTAATTAAATTATTTTCTAGCAATAAAGCATCTGTTTCTGTAGCAACAACAATATGTTTAATACTATTAATTTTTTTAACCAAAACTC
>JAGLKH010000315.1 GCA_023141985.1 Flavobacteriaceae bacterium
GGTAAACATTCAACATCAATATTGTTTTCTATACAAGTCCGCGTGAGTAAAAATCCTGGATCGGAAATGGCTGGAGTCCCTGCATCGCTTATTAATGCTATAGAAATTCCACTTTTTAATTTTTGTACAATCGCATCAACCGTTTTATGCTCATTATGCATATGATGCGACTGGGTTGGTGTATTAATATTAAAGTGTTTTAGTAATTTTCCTGAAGTGCGTGTGTCTTCTGCAAGGATTAAATCAACCTCTTTTAAAACCTCTATAGCTCTTAAGGTGATATCTTTAAGGTTTCCTATTGGTGTTGGAACGATATAGAGTTTACCCATTAATTGAACTTGCTTTCTAATATTTCCATAAAACGCTCTTCATAATCTTCTTTTCCAATCCAACCTTTATAATCTGGTTTAATAATATTTTGGATAAAATTAGTTGCTTCTTTAAATGAACTATAGGTATTTAATTGTGATAATACACGCTCATAATCTTCACTTTTGCCATTAAAAAGATGCTTTATAAAAGCAATTTTATCGTTTAATTCAATAACCAGTCCTTCTCTTTTTAATTTGTCATTAAGAGATTTTTTATTATCCTCTGTAGGATTATTTTTTGTTGTAGAAACAGGTTCAAAAACCGGGGTCTCAATAAAATCGGCTGTTATGTCTTCAAGATTATTTTTATGGATTTTTGTTTTTGGATTAACCTGGTCTAAAATTGTATCTACTACCTCGGTTTCATGAGGCATTTGAGCCACGATGTCTTTTATTTTTTCAATAGCAGGTTCCATAATATCATCTTCTTCAGCCTCGTCTAGATTAACATAAGTCTTATCCTCAATTTCAATGGTATCACTCACTTTATTATTAAACGCCTCATCTAACATCCCAAAGAAAGACGAATCACTCCCTATGGTAGGAAAATCTTCCTCAAAATTCTCGTGTGCAAACTTTAATGTGGTCAACTTTTCGTACAAAGCAGTAACTTCAGCATGCATTTTAATCACATCTTCTTTTCCTTTAAGCTTGAGAATCCTATGCGCTATGCTAATTAATTCTGATTCTAACTTCTTCTTCATAATTTTTTAAATTTAATTCGATTTAGGTTTTTGATTTTTATAAATTTACGTCACCTTTATACAAACGAATATTAGCTTTGTTTTAGTGTTAAAATTACAAAATGTTTCTTGAAAATACAGTAAATCAGAAAGAACAATTTGGATGGATTGAAGTTATTTGTGGCTCCATGTTTTCCGGCAAGACCGAAGAATTGATTCGCAGGCTGAAGCGTGCCCAATTTGCAAAACAAAAAGTAGAGATCTTTAAACCTGCCATAGATATGCGTTATGATGAAGACAAGGTGGTGTCTCATGATGCTAATGAAATTAGATCTACTCCTGTTCCGGCATCTGCTAATATTCCTATTTTAGCTGATGGTTGTGATGTGGTTGGTATTGATGAAGCCCAGTTTTTTGATGATGAAATAGTTAGGGTTTGTAATGATTTAGCAAATAAAGGAATACGAGTTATAGTTGCTGGGTTAGATATGGATTTTAAAGGTAACCCTTTTGGACCAATGCCTTATTTAATGGCTACAGCAGAATATGTAACTAAAGTACATGCTGTTTGCACAAAAACCGGGAATCTTGCCCAGTATAGTTACCGGAAAGCAAAAAGTAATGACCTTGTTTTACTAGGTGAGGTTGATGAATACGAACCTTTAAGTAGAGCTGCGTACTATAAAACTATGTGGCGCGATAAAGTACGTAACATGAAAGTTAATGATGCTATAGAAGTTCCTGCTAAAGTAAATGGTACAAATGCCTAAAGCAAACGAAACCATACTTGAAATAAACCTAAAATCCCTTACACACAACCTCGATTTCATTAAGTCTAAACTTAAAAACAACACTAAATTAATGGTTGTTGTTAAAGCTTTTGGATATGGTAGCGATGCTTATGTTGTCGCTAACCACCTGCAACTTAATGTTGATTACTTTGCTGTAGCTTATACTAATGAAGGCGTAACACTTCGTGATGCAGGAATTACAAAACCTATTTTAGTATTACATCCGCAACCCATAAACTTTAATACATTAATAAAACGTGACCTTGAACCAAGTCTCTATAGTCAGAAAGTTCTTAATGAGTTTGCCGATTTGGCTAAAAACAAGGAGCTGACCGATTACCCTGTTCATATAAAGTTTAATACCGGTTTAAATAGGTTAGGGTTTAGGGAAAATGATATCGATTTTATTGTTTCAAAATTAAACCAAACAAATACTCTTAAAGTAAAATCCATATTTTCTCATTTAGTAGCCAGTGAAGACCTGGAAGAACAAGTGTTTACCTTAAATCAAATTAAAACATTTAATACCATCTCCGAAAATTTTATTGGCAAGATAGATTATAAGCCTATGCTTCATATCTGTAATACGTCAGGGATATTAAATTATCCCGATGCTCATTTTGATATGGTTAGATGTGGTATAGGGCTCTATGGATTTGGAAATTCTGAAAAAGAAAACAAAAACTTAAAACCAATAGCAACATTAAAATCTGTGATTTCTCAAATTCATAATATAAAAAAAGGTGAAACCGTTGGTTATAATCGGGCTTATAGAAGTTCTTCGCAGCAAAAAACAGCAACCATTCCTATTGGTCATGCAGATGGCATAGGTAGACAATATGGAAATGGCAAGGGATTTGTAACGATAGAAGGACGAAAAGCTCCAATTGTTGGAAACGTTTGTATGGACATGATTATGGTTAATATTACCAATATAGATTGTGAAGAAGGAGACGAAGTTATAATTTTTGGGGAACAAACCTCTGCCGAAAATTTAGCTGCAACCACTAAATCTATTTCATACGAAATAATTTCGGCCATCTCTCAACGTGTTAAACGTATAATCTTAAAATAATTTTAAGTTTTATTTAACATTTACGTTTTTTAGTTATATTCGTAGCTCAAGAACTTAAAAATATTAATTATGTTAAAAGAATTTAAGGAGTTTGCAATGAAAGGCAACCTGGTTGATATTGCCGTTGCTTTTGTTATGGGTGCAGCTTTCAATAAAGTTGTAGCATCATTTACCGGTGGAATTATATCCCCATTAGTTGGGTTAATCTTTAATTCAGATTTCAAAGATCTAAAATATGTAATTACTGAAGGTACTGCTGACGAAACCGGTAAGGTAGCAGGTGATGTAGCAATACTTTATGGTGATTTTATGACGAATGTAATTGACTTTATTATTGTGGCCTTTGTAATGTTTATGGTAATAAAAGGCATTAATAAAATGAAGAAAAAAGAAGAAGAGGCTCATGCTGCTCCTACTGGACCTTCAGATAATGATTTACTTTCTGAAATTAGAGATTTATTGAAAAAATAAATTGATGATTTAATCGTAATCTTTTTTAATTATTCTTAATAAAACCCTCTTTTTATTACAAAAGAGGGTTTTTTAATGCGTTATTTTTAACAAAAAAGGGATGCTTAATTTCACAAAAACTATAATTTTGTAAATTAATTTAAAAAAAATGAAAGTAGCAATTGTTGGCGCCACAGGTATGGTTGGTGAGGTTATGCTAAAAGTCCTTGCGGAAAGAAATTTTCCTGTAACTGAATTAATTCTGGTTGCTTCAGAAAAAAGTATAGGTAAAGAAATATCTTTTAAAGATAAAACTTACAAAGTTGTTGGTTTAAAGAGTGCTGTTTCTATGAAACCAGACATTGCTTTATTTTCTGCAGGAGGAAGCGCTTCTTTAGAATGGGCTCCAAAATTTGCTGAAGCCGGCACAACCGTTATTGATAACTCTTCGGCCTGGAGAATGGATCCCGATAAAAAATTAGTAGTTCCCGAAATTAATGCTAATCTACTTACTAAAAGCGATAAAATAATTGCAAATCCAAATTGCTCAACCATACAAATGGTAATGGCATTAGCACCTCTTCATAAAAAATATAAAATTAAACGTATTGTAGTTTCTACCTATCAATCTATTTCCGGTACTGGTGTAAAAGCTGTTAAACAATTAGAGAACGAACTTGCAGGGATTAAAGGAGAAATGGCTTATCCATATCCAATACATAAGAATGCTTTGCCACATTGTGATGTGTTTGAAGATAATGATTATACAAAAGAGGAAATGAAATTGGTATATGAAACCCAAAAAATTCTTGATGATAAAACCATTGCTGTGACTGCTACAGCTGTAAGAATTCCAACTTCAGGAGGTCATAGTGAGTCTGTTAATATTGAGTTTGAAAATGATTTTGATATCCCCGAAGTAAGAACAATTTTAAGTAATACATCTGGTATTACACTTCAAGATAATCCGGATATTAATGTATATCCAATGCCTATTTATGCGCATGGAAAAGATGAGGTGTTTGTTGGTAGGATAAGAAGGGATGAATCTCAGCCAAATTCTTTAAACTTATGGATTGTTAGTGACAACCTTCGAAAAGGTGCTGCCACAAATACAATTCAAATTGCCGAGTATTTAACAGCTAATAATTTAGTCTGATCTTTTGCTTTTTTTGTGTTATCTTTGATAAACTCAAAAAAACCCCAAATGAAAAATATAGTAATTTCACTATTTACATTAGTGTTAGTTTTTTCTTGTAAACAGGATGAAAAAGCCATAGAACGATCCATTGCCGTGAATTATCCGGAAACTAAAAAAGTTGATACTGTTACAAATTATTTTGGAACAGATGTAAAAGACCCTTATCGTTGGTTAGAAGACGATAGAAGCGCCGAAACTGAAGATTGGGTTAAGCGTCAAAACGAAGCTACTTTTGGTTATTTAGATAATATCCCATTTAGGGAAGAGCTTAAACAGCGATTAGAAAAACTATGGAATTACGAAAAAATT
>JAGLKH010000316.1 GCA_023141985.1 Flavobacteriaceae bacterium
CCAGCTGTAAAATGGTCGCCTTTAGAATGTAAAAATCCACACCTCAACTTTGCATCGTCTTCTAAAATGGTGTAAGCTTCAGCCAATTCTTGCAACATTTGAAATGTAAAAGCATTCATCTTTTCATTTCTATTCAATTCTATAAGCAATACGTGATCAATTATTTTTGTTTTAATGACATCCATTTTATCTCAATTTATGAGTTCTCAATATACTTGTAATATCAAGGAATTACAATGTTATGATTCCTTTTTATTTGATGTGTTTTAATTTTTAGTGTATTTTTAAAAAAACTAAAAACAATTATGCGCCTTTTTAAAAAAATTATTCTAATTGTACTCTTTCTAATTATAGTCTTTGTTGCCAATGTTTTTATTTCTACTGGATATTTCAGAACTATAGAACATAAATTTGATGGAGAAATTGTTAAAAAAATTGAGCTTCCAGGAGCAGAAGATATAACTGTAAGCTTAAAAGACAGTTTTGCTATAGTTTCTTCTACTGATAGAGGTAATTATCCTCCAAAAAAAGAACAACTTGGTGGATTATATTTTATGGAATTAAAAAGTGGGAAATTCAACCTAAAACATCTTACCTCTTCTTTAACCAAATCCTTTGCGCCTCATGGTATTTCCATGAAAAGAAAGGATAGTACTTATAAAATTATGGCAATAAATCATACAACTCAAGGACATTCGATTGAAGTTTTTACATTAAATGGCGAAAAATTAACTTTAGAAAAATCTTTAACAGATGCTTCTATGATTAGTCCAAATGATGTGGTTATGATTGACGAAAATCATTTTTATTTTACCAACGATCATGGTAACACAAAAGGGCTTGGCCGGTTTTTGGAAGACTATGCCGGGCTTTCTCGATCTAATGTCGTGTATTTTGATGGTGAAAATTATTTTGAAGTTGCTAGTGGTATTGCCTACGCTAATGGCATAAATTTCGACCCAAAACGCAATTTAATTTTTGTGGCTTCTACAAGAAAATTTTTGATTAAAGTTTATTCTAGAAATAATGATGGCACCCTGGAATTTATTGAAGATATTAATTGCGGTACAGGTGTAGATAACATAGAATTTGATACTGAAGGTAATCTTTGGGTAGGAGCACATCCTAATTTATTAAGATTTGCAGCTTATGCAAAAGGCAAAGAAAAAACTTCTCCCTCTGAAATAATTAAAATTGATTATAGAAACAAAAACGATTATTCGGTTGAAACGGTATATATGGAAGACGGCTCAGAAATGTCTGCTTCAACAGTTGCAGCTCCTTTTGGAAATTTACTTTTAACAGGAAATGTAATGGATAATGAATTTTTAATTTTGAAAAAAAAATAGCTATTTTTAGGTAAAACAAAAAAACCAGTAATTAACAAATTACTGGTTATAATGTCCTTATTAAATCTTTGGCTTATTAATAAAGACAAGCGATTACTTTTATAGAATGCATCCCTTTATTTGGATCAAAATTAACAGGCAAATAATCTTTTGTGTC
>JAGLKH010000317.1 GCA_023141985.1 Flavobacteriaceae bacterium
ATCAAAATTCTCAAAATTAGAATCCTCAACTTTTTCAAAAAGTGATTTTTCTAATTCATACTCTTTTTTAATTAAATCTATATAATCTAAATCTAAGCATAAACTGTTAGAGTCATTGTTGATTTTAGCGGTTGCATTTAAGACAAAAAATACGCTAAATAATAAGGCTAATTTATACATAATATCATTTTTTAATTGATTTGTTTACCCTATAGACGTCACTTTATTTTAAACGTTACATCTGTTTAGAAATATTTAACACAAGTATAAATTTTTTAAAATTTTATTAAGAAAGATTACTTGTATTGTTAAATTTTTAAGAGGGTTATGGTAAGATATTTTGAATTTGTGCCTGGTATGCTTCAAACTCAATTAAATTATTATGTCCACCCTTTTTAATAGTAAAAAACATCTTCTTTTTTTGATTCATACTATTAAATAATTTTAATCCTGATGCGTAAGGAATAACATTATCTTCTGTACCATGAAAAATTGAAATTGGACAACTAATATTTTTAATATATTTATATGAAGGAAAATCATATCTAAGTAATTTTTTAATAGTAAATAGCGAGAATCTATCTCTTGCCACATCCGTTAAGCTGTAAAAAGGCGTCTCTAAAATAAGCTGTACAGGATTATTATTTGATGCTAAATATGTCGCCATTCCTGTTCCCAATGAGCGGCCATACACTATAATCTCTGATTCCTGATAGTGTTTTAAAATATAATTATAACACATTTGTGAGTCACTATACAGTGTTTGCTCACTTAACACGCCTTTGCTTTTTCCGTAAGTCCGGTAATCCATAACAAAAACATCATAACCCTTTTCTACAAAAAATTCTGTGATTATTCCCCAACGCGATAAGTCTCCAGCGTTACCATGGAAATAAAGTATAATCCCTTTTGGTTTTTCTGTTTTAAAATGAATAGCGTTAATAGTAGCACCATCTTCTGTTTTTAAAAATAATTCTTCAAAAGGGTTTGAAAAACTAAACGTAAAATCTTGTGGTAGTGTAGTAGGTCTGAATATTAATTTTTCTTGAAAAAAATACAATGAAGCTCCAATCATTACATATAAAATTATTAAAAAATAAATGCCTTTTTTAAACTTTTGCATTCTTTGTTTTACTTGAATGAATTACATTAATGCTCGATCCTTGCAAGTTAACTTCTTTTGGTACAGTATTAATTATTTCTCCTAACATTTTATGATATGATTCAAAGTTATTTAAATTCTTGTGGCCACCACCAATAACTGTATAAAGTCGTGTTATTTTAGGTTTAATTTGCGATAATTTTACACTGGTTTTAAAAGGTATGAGCTTATCGTCAGTACCATGAATAATATGTATTGGACAATTTACATATTTTAACCACTTGTAGGTTGGCAAAGGATACTTCATTATAATAGATAGTGGCATAAATGGCATATAGCGTCCTGTTACTTTTGTTAAACTGTAATAAGGTGCATCAAGAACAAGCATTTTTGGGTTATTCATAGAGGCTAATTTAGCAGCAAAACCCGAACCTAAAGAACGACCATAAATAATAATTCTATCTTCGGTAGTTTTCTCTTTAATTTTGTTATAAATAACCTGAAGATCTCGCTTTATAGCTTTTTGAGAGCGTTTTCCTGTGCTTTTACCAAAACCTCTGTAATCTACCATTAATACACTATAACCATGCCTGGTAAAATCTACTGCAAACTTCCCCCAACCTTTAATGCTTTTAGAATTTCCTTTAAGATACAATACAATACCTTTTGATTCACTCTTAGGTTTAAACAATAATCCGTTTATTGTTGCGCCATCTCTAGTTTCTAAATTATGCTCTTCAGTCTCTTGATTATCGTAATAAAACTGAAAGTCTTTAGGCAATTTTTCCGGCTTAAATAAAAAGTAATCTTGCACATAATACAACACAATACTAACCACTAAATAAGCAGCGAGAATGACAAGCAATATGTATAACCAATAAGGCATACTTTAAAATTTAAAAAAACCAATTTACAAAAATTAAGTGTATTCTTTTTAAAAAGAGTTATTTAGCCTTAAAATAACGTTAAAAAAACATTAAAATTATTAACAAAAATCTTTTCTCAAACTGAGATTCACTACTTTCACAAACTAACTAAAAACACGATCAAATTGAAACATTCATCTATTAAAGTATTACTATTAGCTTTAACCCTAATAGTAACATCTTGCAACACAGCAAAAAAAGCAGCTGAAGCTGAAGCGACAAAAAAAGCTGCAGTAAAATTTAAACCAAAGCCTAAAAAAGGAGCTATTAAACCTTATGATAAAGTAATTACCAAAGAAGCTATAAGTGATGAAGGTCTTTTTACAGTTCATAAAATTGACGATCAATTCTTTTATGAAATTCCAGACTCTCTTTTTGAACGAGAAATGCTAATGGTTACTCGTATTTCCAAAACTGCTAAAGGCATTGGCTTTGGTGGCGGGAAACAAAACGAACAGGTTTTACGTTGGCAAAAAAAGGACAAAAAAGTGTTACTTCGTGTAGTATCATATTCCATTGTCGCAGCAGATTCTTTGCCAGTTCATGAAGCTGTGGTGAACTCAAACTTTGAGCCAGTACTATATACATTCCCTATTAAGGCGTTTAGTAAAGATTCCTTAAACACAGTAATTGATGTTACTGAATTATTCTCCAAAGATGTAAAAGCTTTAGGATTTCCTCAGTCTAGAAGAAAGCAATATAAAATTACACGATTAGAGGCTAATAAATCTTTTATTGAATCTGTAAAAAGTTATCCTCAAAATATTGAAGCACGTCATGTAAAAACTTATGCTGCAAGTGCACCTCCATCTAATTCAAGTACTGGAACAGTTTCTGTAGAAATAAATAACTCTATGATATTACTTCCTAAAGAACCTATGAAACGTCGTAATTTTGATGAGCGCGTGGGTTGGTTTACAAGTGGCCAGGTAGATTATGGTTTAGAAGATCATAAAAGCAAAACAGTTACTTTTTTAGACCGTTGGAGACTAGAAGTTAAAGATGAAGATATTGAGAAATTCAAGCGAGGTGAATTGGTAGAGCCAAAAAAGCAAATTGTCTATTATATCGATAGAGCTACACCTGTTAAATGGAGAACATACATTAAACAAGGCATAGAAGATTGGCAAGTCGCTTTCGAAGCCGCAGGATTTAAAAATGCCATCATCGCAAAAGATCCGCCAACTGAAGAGGAAGATCCTGAATGGAGTCCTGAAGATGCAAGATATTCTGTGGTACGTTATTTGGCTTCTCCAATTCCAAATGCTAATGGACCTCACGTTAGTGACCCTAGAAGTGGAGAAATTCTTGAGAGCGATATTAATTGGTATCACAATGTTATGACCTTATTAAAAAATTGGTTCTTTGTACAAACGGCAGCCATAAATCCAAATGCACAAACTACTGAATTTAAAGATGAAGTCATGGGTGAGTTAATTAAATTCGTTTCCTCTCATGAAGTAGGTCATACTTTAGGTTTACCACATAATATGGGATCTAGTTGTGCTTACAAAGTTGAAGATTTGCGTAGTGCTGAGTTTACACAAAAATATGGTACTGCCCCATCTATTATGGATTATGCGCGTTTTAATTATATAGCACAACCTGAAGATAAAGGTGTTGCACTAATGCCAAATATTGGCATCTACGATAAATATGCTATAAAATGGGGCTACCGACCAATTTTAAATACCGAAACTGCTGAAGATGAAAAGAAAATATTGGATAGTTGGATTTTAGAACACGCTGGTGATCCAAGATATAGATTCGGAAGACAGCAATTTGGTGTCATTGATCCAAGTTCTCAAACCGAAGATTTAGGTGACGATGCTGTTTTAGCAAGTCATTATGGTATTTTAAATTTAAAACGCATTGTTCCTAATTTAATAAAATGGACTGCTGAAGATGGTAAAAACTATGATGATTTAGAAACAATGTACGGTCAAGTTCTTGGACAATTTAATCGTTATATGGGGCACGTTACCTCAAATATTGGTGGGGTTTATGAACATTATAAAACCTATGACCAAGAAGGTGCTGTTTATACAAATGTTGATAAAGAAAGACAAAAAGAATCTTTAGTGTTCTTGCATAAACAATTATTTGAAACGCCAAATTGGTTAATTGATGCTTCTGTTTTTAACAAAATTGAAAGTGCAGGAAATGTAGATCGTATTAGAAGATTCCAAACAAGAACACTCAACAACATCCTTGATTTTGGTAGGATGGCTCGTATGATTGAAAACGAAACTATACATAAAAATGACGCTTTTGGATTATTAAATATGATGAGAGATTTACGACTAGGTATTTTTAGCGAATTAAGAACTGGGAAATCAATAGACACATACAGACGTAATTTACAACGTGCCTATATTGATAGAATGGAATTTTTAATGACCAAAGACCAAGCTCAAATTCCTGCTGCTTTTAGACGTTTTGTTAAAAGAACAAATATTAATGTAAACCAGTCTGATATTAGAGCCATTGTTAGAGCTGAATTAAAAACCTTACAACGCTCAATTAGAGCTGCTGCAGTCAACTCTTCTGGAATGAAACGGATCCATTTACAGGATGCCTTAGTAAGAATTAAAGATATTTTGGATCCAAAAAGCTAAGCTCAATTAATTACAATAGAAGTGGGGCTGTCTAAAAAGTCCTTTTTAGACAGCCCCTTTTTTATTTGTCCTTATCTCTTATAAACCAAGCACTTTAGTACCTTGTTCGAAAACAACATCTACAGGGATATTAGCCGAACTCAAACGATCTAAATCGGCTTGTAATTCATCAGAAATAACACCTCTTTCAGCAACTAATTTTGCAACACCATCGTAATCACCATTTCCTTGAAGCGTTAAAATGACATTTGATAAATCACTCATAGCAACAATCATTTTATCATAATTTACTTTATAAGTTCCATCTTCATTTCTTGTAAATGCTCCTTTTTCTTTAAAGAAATTAAAACGAATCATATTTGCTTTACCATGGGCACTTGATGCTCCAAAACGTACTGAACGAAAAATACTGGTAATAAATGTTGTCATGTAGTCTTTCATATCTCCATCAATTTCGCCTTTTTCATGTAATTGCTGAACCATATATAAACCCAAAACATCTGCTTTACCTTCTTCTAAAGCACTGGAATGCTCTTTTAGAGCTGTTCTCACAGTTCCTTTTCCATTAATAGTATTCTTAATTCCTAACCCATGTGCCACTTCATGAAACATGGTATTTGCAAAAAAGGCATCAAAAGTAATGTGCTTACGTTGGCTTTCATCAATTAAATATTCTGAAATAGGTACTAATATTTTATCAAATTTAGCACGCATAGCATTTTTTAATTGTAAGCGTCGTGTCCCTTTTTGCAATTGTACTTCTTCATCGTTTGGTAAATTAATGGCTATGGTCTTACTTCCAGAATTACAATCACCGGCATAAAACACAACATCATAAGCATTTAAATCGGAATCTGTTCCCGGTGTTTCTGTTTTATAAGCCTCTTCAACCGGAATTCCTTTTTGTAATTCTGGCAAAAAACTAGCAAAACGTGATAATTTAGCACTCCATTCTTGATCTTTGATTAGTACATAGCCTTCATGTGCTGCTTTGTTTCCAAATAATTGATCTTCGTAAGTTTCGATAGGGCCAATAACAATATCGAGTGTGTTGGTTTTCATATCCATCCAAGCTAAATCGCTTGGTTGATAATTATCATCAAGTAAGGCTTGCGCTCTTAATTCTAAATACGTTTTTAGGCCTTCATCATCTGCAAGTTTTGAAGCGTCAAGTAATAAATTCGAAACTTCTGCAAGCTCGCTTTCAAATTGTTTGTGATATGGGATTGAATATAACTTTCCGTTGTCATCTCTACGCACAAAATTGTAAATGCTGGATTTATCATCAATTTCTGCCGCTTCAAATTCTTCCTTAGTCATATCTGCCGGATAAAAATTAGCGCCTTTAGGTTTATCGCCAATACCTTCTATAAATGAAGCATTCCCATTTAATCTATCCCATGGACCATAATTGATTTTTACAAAATTTTTAGAATCTTCATCAGTTATGGAATTTAATAAGGCTGTTTTATCTCCATAAGCTTCATACCAGAATAAGTCATTCATTTTATTTGCTGCCTGTATTAGAATTGGCAACATTTCACGCTCATTATCTGTAAGTAAGCTTAAATCTGCTGTAAGCTTCACATTTACATATTTGCTTAAGTTTTTTTGCATTGTAGTAGGTTGGATTTCTATAGATTCTTCATTTTTCTGGTTTGCATCTTTGCAAGAAAACGTAAGTACAAATAGTACTAAAATTAAAAATAGGTTTTTCATTTGGATATTATGTTTTGTAGATAAACATCAAAGTTAGATTAATTTTAGGTATTATTCAACATATTGTGCTATGGGCACATCATTAATAAAAACATTGTGTAATACAGCTTCACCATCCTTAACATAGACTAAAGCATAGGTGTTGTTTGGTAATGAATCACGTTGGGCTTCTGTAAAACAATTTTAAAATCACTTCAAAAATTCAAAAATGTTAATTGATAGTTAAAATTGAAATTAGATTAAACCTTTCATTTTTAATAGTGTCAAAAGAGCATAAA
>JAGLKH010000318.1 GCA_023141985.1 Flavobacteriaceae bacterium
GTAAAACCAGGCATGAAAGTTGTAGATGCTTGTGCAGGAGCTGGAGGAAAAACACTCCATTTAGCATCAATTATGGAAAACAAAGGGCAAATCATTGCAATGGATATTTATGAAAGTAAACTTAAGAAATTAAAAATTAGAGCACGTAGAAATGGAGCTCATAATATAGCTTTAAAAGTGATAGATTCCACAAAACCTATTAAAAAACTATATAACAAAGCAGATAGAGTTCTTATTGATGCGCCTTGCTCTGGTTTAGGTGTTTTACGTAGAAACCCAGACTCAAAATGGAAATTAGAACCTGAGTTTTTAAACAAAATTAGAAGCACACAAAAAGATATACTTCAACAATATTCAAAAATGGTAAAATCTGGAGGAAAATTAGTGTATGCAACCTGTTCTGTATTGCCTTCTGAAAATCAAGAGCAAGTTCAAAATTTTTTGACATCTGATTTAGGACAAGATTTTATATTTGTGAAGGACAAGAAGGTATTAGCTCACAAATCTGGGTTTGATGGTTTTTATATGGCACTTTTAGAACGAAAAAAATAGCTGGCCCAAATAGAGAATTACGATGTTTTAGTAAAGATCACAAATGAAAATCAATCAATTACTAAAAAACTAATTCGACAATGAAATTTCGAATTCAATTCATAAAAAGAGACCATTATTAAATGGTCAAGTTATTTATTCACAAAGCCTAAAATGCTATCAAAAAAGTTCTTAAATCATATTTCTAATGTTATTGAGCATTCTATCTCTAATGTACAATCGGTTTCAGGTGGGGATATCTCAAAGACATATCTCATAGAAACTTCTCATCATAAATATTTTTTGAAAATTAATTCTAATAGTAATGCATTAGATATGTTTAATGCAGAAAAAAAAGGACTAGAAGCCATTGCAAATACGAATACAATTGCAACTCCTAAAATTTTTGCTTCAGATATTTTTCAAAATAATGCATTCCTTATTTTAGAATATATTGAATCTAAATCACCCAATGATAAAGATTTTGAAAATTTAGGACAGCAACTGGCAGAACTACATAAACATCAGTCTTCAGATTTTGGTTTTATTGATGATAATTTTATAGGAAGTCTTCCACAGTATAACAATAAAAATACTGATTGGGCAAAATTTTACATAAATCAAAGATTGTTACCACAAATAGAATTAGCCCTCTCAAAAAAACTATTACAACATAAGGATGTGCCTAAAACTGAAACAATGCACAAAGTATGCAATGACATATTTAAACAAGTATCTCCATCATTACTTCATGGAGATCTTTGGGGTGGTAATTATCTAATATCAACCGAAGGAAAACCATATCTTATTGATCCGGCTGTATATTATGGTCACTCTGAAGTGGATATTGCTATGAGTAAATTATTTGGTGGTTTTGGAATCTCTTTCTATGATACTTATCATAAATCATTTCCAAAAACACAGGAATTTGATGCAAGAATAGAGCTTTATCAATTATATTATTTACTTGTACATCTAAATTTATTTGGAGGATCATATTATAATTCGGTAAAACGAATTTTTAATACCTATTTTTAATTGAACTCATCTTGATTTTTTGTTTGTAGGCGAAAATTTTGGCTTTTGTTCTATAATAAAGACATTTTTTTAAAGCATAGCATCGTTACGGTTTAAAAAAATGACAAAATTAGAGGGCAAAATGTGAAATTTATAGGTAAAAGAAAAAGTCAAGACGAGTTCATTGTGAATTAATACGTGGATAACTCATAAATTCTACTCTCATTTTTACTCAATTTTACGACTAAAAAAATTAAATTTACACTTTAATAAAAACACTCAAACTAATACATAATGATTCATTTCTTTGGAAACGCAAATAGCAAAGTTTTTGCTGTTCAAACAACAAAAGAATTATCTACAAAAACTACTTTAAAACTTAACTGG
>JAGLKH010000319.1 GCA_023141985.1 Flavobacteriaceae bacterium
GCATCCAAAGGAGGATTAACCTCATTAGCCAGAAGTGTTGCACGTTCTTTTGGAAAAGAAAATATCAAGTCTTTTATTGTTTCTCCAGGATTTACCAGAACGCAAATGGCTGAATCTTTTATAGAAAAGTATGGTGAAGAAAGAATTCTTAATGAGATTGCATTAAATGAATTAACTAAGCCCGAAGATATTGCTCCTTTAATAGCAATGCTTAGCAGTGGTCTTATGGATCATGCTACAGGAGCGACCATAGATATAAACGCAGGTAGTCATATTCGTTAGTAAAAACTTTTACTACTACCCTACTCTACAATGATGTGCCAATGGAGATTGTTAGTGAGCTTTTAGGACATTTAAAGTTACAAACTACACAGTACCGTCAACTAAAGGCTTCTTAAACTGTGAGCCTTTTTGTATACAGGGATAAAATGCCCGCTTATCTAAATAATTTAATGAAATATTGTGTATTTTAGTTTCATTTATAACAAGTTGTGTCTCAATTGTTAGTATTATTAAATGAGAAATAAACTATGGGAAAATGCCTTATATCAATTTAAAAAATGCAAGATTATATTACGAAGATCATGGAAAGGGAGATGAAACGATTGTGTTTGGTCACAGTATGTTGTTTAATCTACGGATGTTTGATGACCAGGTAAATTATCTGAAACAAAGCTACCGCTGTGTTAGTTTTGACTTTAGGGGGCAAGGTAAAAGTGAGGTCACTAAAAATGGTTATGACCTGGATACCTTAACAGAAGATATTGCAGAATTGATTAAGAATTTGGATTGTTTTCCTTGTCATTTTATAGGTTTTTCAATGGGTGGAATGATTGCCTTACGTCTTGCTGTAAAGCATCCGGAATTGATAAAATCATTAGTTCTAATTGATACATCATCTGAGACAGAGCCTACAGAAAACATGAAACAAAATCAACTTATGACATGGATTGCAAGACACTTAGGAATAAGACTTGTTGCAAATCGTGTTATGTCAATGTTCTTTGGGAACAGATTTTTAAATGATCCTAAAAGAATAGAGCTTAAACGGACATGGAAAAATCATTTATTGGCAAATGATAGAATTGGAATGACCAGGGCAATAAAGGGTGTTATGACCCGTAAGGGTTTATCTCAACTTCTGCACAAGATTAATTTTCCAACATTAATATTAGTTGGGAGTAATGATATCCTCACAACATATGATAAAGCTGAAATAATGAATAATGGAATAAAAAAATCTAGTTTAGAAGTGATTCCTTATGCTGGTCATATGTCACCTGTTGAAGAACCTAAAATAGTTAATGAATTGATCAGTCATTTTTTAAACTCCTCCTTGTTGTTTTAATTGCTGTTATACTATGGCCATCTGATATAGGACTCTTTTGAATAATTTATTTTGGCAGAGAAGAATAGTTAACATCATTGTATGTTAAATATTATTTTACATTTTTATAAAAAAACGAATTTTATAATTTTTTGATTAGAATTTAATGTGAGTGAGTCTAAATATATTATATTTAAGGAATCAACTTATATATTAATGCCATATACTAATTCAATATAATTAAAGTGCAAGATAAAAACAAAACACAAAGCTACTTATATTGATACAGTAGATAAAATCAGTGTGTAAGGTTTGCTATGATGTTAAATCTAATCAAACTGTAGTTAAACAATAATTTAAACATAATAATTCTCCAATATAAAGAGTATAATTTTTATAAATATGAATAAAATTTTAAAAGCATCGCTTCTATGGATATGTACCTTAGGAATGATAATTACCGGACAAGCGCAAAACATTAGTGAAGAGACCTTCAGTGGGTTAAAATTTAGAAACATTGGACCCGCAATGACTTCAGGAAGAATTGCAGATATTGCTATAAATCCTGAAAATGAAAATATTTGGTATGTAGCTGTTGGCTCTGGTGGTGTATGGAAAACTACTAACTCAGGAACAACATGGAAACCCATATTTGACAAGCAATCCTCATATTCAATTGGTTGTGTTACAATTGATCCTAATAATTCGCATACAATTTGGGTTGGCACTGGCGAAAATGTAGGTGGACGTCATGTTGCAATTGGTGATGGCATATATGTAAGTCATGATGATGGAATGACATGGAAAAATATGGGATTAAAAAACTCTGAACATATATCCAAAATTATTGTTCATCCTGAGAATTCAGATATCATCTGGGCAGCTTCCCAAGGACCACTTTGGAGCAAAGGAGGAGAGCGTGGAGTATATAAATCTGTTGATGGTGGCAAAAGTTGGAAAAGAACCCTTGGAGATAGTGAATGGGTTGGAGCGACCGATTTATTGATTGATCCAAATAATCCTAATGTCTTATACGCCGCAACATGGCAACGGCATAGAACAGTTGCTACTTATTTAGGTGGCGGCCCCGGTTCTGGAATACATAAAAGCACTGATGGAGGAGATACATGGACAAAACTTAAAAAGGGTATTCCAAAATCTAATTTAGGAAAAATAGGACTAGCCATGTCACCATTTAATTCTGATGTCATTTATGCAGCAATTGAATTAGATAGAAAAAAAGGAGGAGTTTTCATATCTACAAACAAAGGAGAATCCTGGTCAAAACAATCGGATGCAGTTTCTGGAGGTACAGGACCGCATTATTATCAGGAATTGATTGCTTCACCGCATCATGAAGGCACCCTTTATTTTATGAATAATAATGCACTGGTTTCAAAAGATCATGGTAAAACATTCAGTAGAATGAGCAGAACTAACATGCATAGTGATAGCCATGCGGTGGTATTTAAAGCTTCAGACCCTAATTATTTGTTATTTGGAACAGATGGTGGCTTATATGAAAGTTTTGACCTAACTAAGAGTTGGAAATATATAAGAAACTTGCCTATTACACAGTACTTCAAAATAGCCGTTGATGATTCTAAACCGTTCTATAATATTTATGGAGGTACGCAAGATAATGGTTCGCATGGCGGACCATCACAAACAAAAAGTTCTGATGGTATTGCAAGTGCAGATTGGTGGAAAACCTTAGGAGCTGACGGCGCTCAAACTGCTACAGAACCTGGAAACCCAAACATTTCATACGGTGAGTTTCAACAAGGCGTACTTTGGAGAATAGATAATACAACAAGAGAATCTGTTTTCATCCAACCACAAGCTGGAGAAGGTGATCCTTTTGAACGATATAATTGGGATGCTCCAATATTAATCAGCCCCCATAACCCTACAAGATTATATTTTGCATCACAACGCGTATGGAAGTCTGAAAATAGAGGTGACGATTGGACTCCAATTTCTAAGGATCTCACCTTAAACCAAGATAGAATTACATTGCCAATATATGGTAAGCAACAAAGTTGGGATAATGCATGGGATATTGGAGCTATGTCTAATTATAATACAATTACATCACTTGCTGAATCTCCAAAACAAGAAGGTTTATTGTATGCAGGAACAGATGATGGGATTATTCAGGTTACAGAAAACGGAGGAGAATCCTGGCGCAAATTTTCACTCAAAAACATAAAGGGTGTACCTCCAATACCATTTGTTAATGATGTTCGTGCTGACCTCTTTGATGCTAATGTTGTGTATGCTGCTTTGGACAATCATAAGTATGGAGATTATAAACCATATATAATTAAAAGTAATGATAAAGGAAAAACATGGACATTAATAAATGGCAACCTACCAAATAAATTATTGATTTGGAGGCTGGTACAAGATCATGTTAAGAAAGATTTGCTGTTTGCAGCTACTGAATATGGAATATATTTTACAAATAATGGAGGAGCTAATTGGATTCAATTAAAAGGTGGAGTACCAACAATTTCCTTTAGAGATATAACCATACAACGTAGAGAAAATGATTTAGTAGCAGGATCTTTTGGTAGAGGAATTTTTATTTTAGATGATATTTCACCATTGCGAAATTTTAATGCCTCCATGCTAAAATCAGAAGCAACACTTTTTTCAATAAAACCAGCATATTGGTATAAACAATCAAGTAGAGTAGGAAGCCAAGGCGATGGAGAATGGATTGCAAAAAATCCACCATTTGGAGCAAATTTTACCTATTATATGTCTGCAAAGCTAAAGTCTTTGAAAGATATAAGAAAAGGTAAAGAAAAGAAAAACAATACTGATTTCCCTGGCTGGGAGGCACTTGAAGATGAAACCAATCAAGATGGGCCATCAATATTTTTAATTATTAAAGATGAAAACGCAAATGTTGTTAATAGAGTTAAAGGAACCAATAAAAAAGGGTTTAATCGTGTTAACTGGAGGCTTAATTATCCAAACAAAAGTGGAGAAAGGTTAGCCGCTCCAAGTCAGAGAAGAAATTTCTTTGGTGGAGGCGGAATTATGGCAACACCAGGAAATTATTCTGTAACACTGGTAAAGCGTGTTGATGGAAAGACAACTACACTTCAAGGGCCAAATAAATTTAAAGTTGTACCAATGTATGATGGTACTCTAAAGCGCAAATCTTTTGATGAAATGAATGCTTTTAGAGAGGAAGTTTTTAGTTTTCAACAAGACCTTACGGCTACTAACTTAATGATGTCCAATAGCTTGAAGCTTATAGATGCTATGAAGCGTGCAGCAGATAAAGCAAATAACCCTAGCGATGATTTAATGCAAAAAATTAATGATACAAGAATTACATTATTGGATATTGAAAAGATATTAAGCGGTAACAAAATTAAAGGAGAAATTGGTGAACGTTCAAATCCAACACCAAATAATGCTAATCGTATTGGTAGAATGGCATTATCTAATACATATGGCCCAACAGGTAATCATAAGGCTTCATTTAATAGAGCTAAAAAGCAATTATCTGAAGTCAAATCACAGTTACAAAATGTAACTAAAAATATATTTCCTGCATTAGAA
>JAGLKH010000032.1 GCA_023141985.1 Flavobacteriaceae bacterium
GTGGTCAGGAAATTATGGTTTTTCCCGAACTCGATATTGTTATCGTTTTTACGGGAGGCAATTATGATACAAAAACTTCGCTTTATAAACTTCTTGAAAAATCTATTTTACCAGCGATTGAATAAAATACGCTGCACAACAACAAATATAATGCATGCCGCGGTTAGTGTTACTTAGAAAAGAATTAGTTAAATTGAAAATAATTAAACCAAAGAAACTTATTGAATAAAGTGCGGCACGCACCATATTCAAACCGTTGTGCTTCATTATGACAAACCGTTAACCAATGATAAAATTCTTTAGAAAAATACGATACGACCTTATGGAGAAAAACAAAACTGGAAAATATTTAAAATATGCAGTTGGTGAAATTGTGCTAGTGGTAATTGGAATATTGATTGCGTTGAGCTTGAATAATTGGAATGAAAATCGAAAAAATACTGAAGCTGAAAAAGGAGTATTAAACAATATTTATAAAGATTTAGCTATTGATTCCACACAATTCGATTATTATCATTCACAATTTCAAAAGATTGAAACTTTACATTTTCAATTATACAAAATAGGAATTAAAAATGAAGACTTCGATTCTATTTCCGAGCCATCTCTTATAAGAAGAAGCCTATACTTCAAACAACTTATTGGTGCGGATTTTAAAGAATTCGCGCATAATTTAGATAACCCAAAAATAAGAGAGGCATTAATTTCATACACGAGAAATATTGCCGATATGGAATATGTTTATAAGATTGAACTTCTACCCTTACTTTCTGAAAAATTAAAGCCATACCTAGCCGAAAAAGAATTATACAATACAAAAAACTGGTTTGAATTGAAAAATAGAACTTTCGAAGGTTATTCTTTAGAAGAGGTCAATGGAAAAAACCTTGTCGATAAAAAAGGGCTAATTGCACTGGCAAAGACAAAAAAATTTCAACAAATATTGTTTGAACTTAATGTAAAGTGGAACGATTTCTATTCAAGACTTGCAACAGTCATTAAAGAAAATGACAGTTTGAGAAAGCTGATTAAAAAGGAATTAAAGTATTATTAAATAACGAAAGCACAACACCGTGTATAATTCATTGCTAGTGCAAGCTTACTTACGAAAATCCTCTCGGATTTTCTATTCGGTTTGTATTTGCTAAATTAGTTGCTGAAACACGCAACGAAATCATACACAAACACGTTATGTGTAACCAAAGAAAAAAATGAAACAAATAACGCTACTCTTAGCAATAATTTCACTGCTATCTTGTAAGAATAATAGTGAAAAAACTTATCTCATAACAGGAAGAATAGATTCTTCAAAAAGCGAAGTTGTTTATCTAAAGAAATATGATCATTTTAATTACTTAGATAGAAACTTTATTCTAGATTCTTGCCTTGTAGATTCACTGGGAAATTTTTCTTTTGAATTGAAAAAAGAATATCCCAAACTGATTACGCTTGCAACTCAAAAATATAGACCAGCATCCTATCAGGTATTCGAAGACTCACCTGAAATCTTTTACTATTCAATGTGTGAACAATTTTTGGCTGAAACACCTACTTTTTATGTCGAAAAAAATAAAAGTTACAACATTCAGCACTGGGATCAGGAGTACAATCTTAAGTCTGTAGTTTTTGAAGAATCAAATTCAAATAATCTGAGAGAATACTATAAGTCCATTGATTTTAGAAAAGATTTAAGAGACGAAAATCGAAAAAGAATAAACACAAATAAGGAAGAAGCGTTACAATCAATAATAAAGTATAGAGACTACTTTTTAAATAAGTATTCATTAAACCAAACCTTTCCTGATAACTCATTCAATCAGTATTTCAAAACAGAAATTTATCTTGGCGCATTAAATGAATTTCTCCAATGGTATAGTTCTGACCCACAGAAGACAATAAATGACCTATTTTACCAGAATTTAATGGCAAACTATAAAAAGGAAACATGGCACCCTAGTAGTTTAGAATATTACAAGTTTAATGAGCATTATATCACATATTTAATGAATCTTGAAGAAAACAGCATGAAAAAGTATTTTTCTCCTTCAAACAAAAAAATTGAGATTGCACAACAAAACTCAAATAGTAATATTAAAAAAATTTACATTAATAATTTAAGCCAACTACTAAATAAATAGGCTACACATAACAAAGGATATACTCCATGCTAATGCACGGAGCATTTCCGAAACGTTGTGTTTAATAAAAGCTAAATAATGAACTTTAACAATTATTATTTGATAAAGAGATGAATGTTAAAACTGGAATAATATATTCTTCGGTAGATGGACAAACTCTAAAAATTTGTAATAAACTTAGAGACCAATTCCTACAAAACAACCAAAATGTTGAACTATTCTCTATTAATGATTTTAATGAAGATGTAACCAATTATGACAGGCTTATTATAGGTGCAAGCATTAGATACGGAGTTCATAATAAAAAAATAATTGATTTTATAAATACCAATAAAAAACAACTTGATTCCATAAAAACAGCTTTCTTTTCTGTAAATCTGGTAGCAAGAAAATCCGAAAAAAGAACACCTGGCACAAACCCATATGTGATAAAATTTTTTAAAACCATTGATTGGACACCTACTATTGTTGAAGTATTTGCAGGAAAACTAGACTATAAAAAATACTCGTTTTTTGATAGAATCATGATTCAAT
>JAGLKH010000320.1 GCA_023141985.1 Flavobacteriaceae bacterium
ACAAAAGAAATTTAGTAATGAAATACTGAAGTTAAAGCGAAAGTGATTATTAGCTTTCCTTAAGCAATAAATCTTAGTTGAACTGTATGACAAAATACTATGCTTAAAGTTCAATGAACTCCATAGTTACTAAAACCCAATGAGGAGAAAAGTCTACTCAGTCTCCGTCTGTTTGCGGATATAAATGACAATTGCTGCCGAGAGAAGCCAGAATCCTCCTACGCAACCCATGACACCATACTCTGCAGGGGTAGCATTGCTAAAAACCTTGATGAATCCCATAATCATACCAAATAACCCACCCAAGAAGAAAATCCAAATAAGAATATTTAAAATAAATTTTTCCATGATAATTTTAAATTTTTGATTATTGAAATAATATTTATGTTAAATATAAGAAAAATTATTTATCTAATATTTAACCGGAAATTCACACCCTCTTAAAAAACTCTTGACAATTTAAGTAGGTGCTTTATCAATTCTAACTGTTGTGAACAACTTATGGATATATACATCAGTATGTTAATTCTTTAAACATAGCAAATAATACTCTATACAAACTACACAGGAGCATTATGGAAAGATAGTGCAAAAAAGAGTTAGTTCGGAGATGGAGAGGTTGAAAAGAAATACAGGAATAAATAATTTAGAATAAATATAAACTACTTGATTTATAAATAGTTACATTTTTAAGCATTAACTTTATAAGACAATAAAAAACTAAAATATTATGAAACGTTCAATTATTTATCAAACTTATCTGAGAGCAAATATTATAATACTCGCTTGTTTAATGGGATTTTTTTGGCTAATGGCTAGCTGCACAAATTCATTAGACTCTAAAGCTCAGAAAAACAAAGAAATTGTAATGAAGTCTTTTGAAGTTGTAGCAAACGGGGATTATGAAGGTATGGATATGTATATAGCTGCTGATTTGGTTCGACATTGTCAAGCTACACCCGATTTAATTATTGAATCATTAGATGCCTTTAAAGAATTTATTAGAAATGATAGAAAGTCTATTCCTGATCAGAAATTAAATGTAAAAATGTTGGTAGCTGAAGGAGATTTAGTAGCATTTTGGGCTACATATACAGGAACTCATACAGGTCAAATGGGACCATTCCCTCCAACTGGTAAATCTGTAGAACTTGATTTTTCCGGAGTACATAGGTTAGAAAATGGAAAGGTAGTAGAAACCTGGGTTACATGGGACAATGTTACAATACTTAGTCAATTAGGCCTTTTTCCACCCAAACCTATTGAGTAAATAATGCTTTAAGGGAATTGCTTTTTTATGATGTGTCTATAGAGATAGTTAAGCTAACCAGGACATAGTAAAATATAGAATACACAGGAGTATTATGCTAAATTGTACAGAAGAAGGTTAGTGAGGAAAAAACTGAAGCTAAAAGGAAAGTGATTAGTTGCTTTCCTTTTTAATCACAGTTTTAAAACATTTATTTTTCAAAACAATTAGATCTTTTATTGCTTCACCTTTAATCAGCCATGAAATACCAAAAGAAAATACCGAAATAGTTTCTAAAATAAATACATCATAGTTGGTAATTTTGAAATCTGAATTAAATTGTTCTATAACAAATTCAATTAGTAAAACACCTATTGATATCCAAACAACATATCCAAAAAATTTATACATTTTATTTTTACTTTTATCACTTCCTTTTGTAAATCTATAAATAGACATCCATCCCATAATAAAAAGAAATATTCCGGCACTGATAAGATGTATTGCATTAATAATTGTATTACTATGGCCAAATAGAGGATAATCTTTAGATGAACACATATTAAATATTTCAAGGCTGTTACTGTCTAAGCATGAAGTTGGAAAAAAAACAACTATTAATACTGCTATTCCGCCAATATGTGTGATTACGTTGTCGCTCAATATTTCATTTTTCTTATCTCTTTCATAACCTTTATAAGAAATAAGGAGTATCCCAAAAGCAAAAAGAATAGATATAAAAAACACTGAAGATTTAGTATAGTAATAATGACTAATTGATGATAAAAAATCTCCGTAAAACACAACAACAAGTACAGGGAGTAATACTCCAAGGAGGCCAATGATTTTTCTAATCATATAGTATGAATGCAGTATCTCTTTTTTCTCTATCATTTATATTAGTTATAGAAGTTAAAAACTAAATATAACAATTTTCAACTACAAAATC
Organism: Flavobacteriaceae bacterium; assembly: GCA_023141985.1. Lineage (GTDB taxonomy): Bacteria > Bacteroidota > Bacteroidia > Flavobacteriales > Flavobacteriaceae > PRS1. The sequence goes on from JAGLKH010000320.1 coordinate 2,199, forward strand.
TTAATATTTGACTTACCATAACTAAGTTACAAACTTAATAAGATCATTTATGGCAAAATAGTACAGAGAAAGGTTAGTTTGGAGATGAAGATGTTGAAGGGGAGATGATAATTAGTTGATTTCCTTTTATGTTAGGGAAAAGGGGGTTCTATTTGTAATAAAAAGAGGCTGTCTAAAAAGTAATGATTTAAATAAATTGTCTCCTTGAGCGCAGTCGAAAGGTTCTTATTTCTAGCAAGTTAAAGTTTTCGACTGCGCTCAAA
>JAGLKH010000321.1 GCA_023141985.1 Flavobacteriaceae bacterium
GCATCACCATCGTCCCAAAAACTGGTATATTCACCAGTAGTAGAAATGGCTATTCTTAATGTTCTTAAAATTTGATCGTTTGCATCTCTATTTAACAACATATTTTCCCTTTTAGGGACAAATGTATCTTCAGTTAAACAGTCAAAAGATTTTGGTGCATTTAATTTAGCTTCCCTGTTATAAACTAAATATTGTCCGTTAGATAATTTTGTGGCAGGTGATAAAAAATGAGCTGCTCTATCTGTATAAGAGGTCATAGCATTTACTCCTAGAGGTGTAACACTAAAACGAATTCTTGCTCCTGGATTATCGATGCTAAAACCGAGATAGGTTTTAATATTTGGGTAACGTGCCGAAAGCTCTTGGGAAAGAATAGGAGTTTGTATGATTCTAAACCTTTCTAACTTACCTTTTTCGTTTGGGAAACTAACTACAATATTTGATTTTCCACTAAACTGACCTCTAATTGGAGTTCCAGCTAATTGTTCTTTAAAAGTGGTATTATTTAATTGATATACTTTATAATCGGAATCATTTAGATTTTTTAAAGAAACGCCATGTGTTCCATCTTTAAAATCAGTTTCAGTCCAATAATTTTGTTGACTATAAATAGAAAATGTCAATAAAAAAAAGGAAATAAAAAAAACATAGTGTAGATTTGTTTTCATGGGGATTTTTTTTAACATAGCTGAACAAAGTTAATTTTTTTTCTGAGAATCCATAACAAGCTACTTTTTTATGAATAAAACAATTAAACTCGAAGATTATAGCAATAGCACAAATTCGGTAGTTACAATTGGCACTTTTGATGGGGTACATGTTGGACATCAAAAAATAGTTAAGCGTTTGGTTAAAATCGCTAAAGAGAGTAATTTACAATCAATTGTATTAACATTTTTTCCTCACCCAAGAATGATATTACAAAAAGATGCGAATATCAAACTAATTAATACTATTGATGAGAAGGCTGAATTGTTTAATAATTTAGGGCTAGATTATCTAATTATAAAAGAATTTACTAAAGAATTTTCAAGATTAACAGCTTTAGAATTTGTTAGAGATATTTTGGTAAACAAACTTCATGTAAGTCATATTATAATTGGTTACGATCATCAATTTGGAAAAAACAGAACTGCAAATATTAATGATTTAAGAGAATATGGAGAAATTTATGATTTTGAAGTAACTGAAATATCAGCTCAAGATATAGATGAAGTTACCGTAAGTTCCACAAAAATTAGAAAGGCTTTAAATGAAGGAGATATTATGACTGCCAATACGTATTTAGGGTATCAATTTATGCTAACAGGGACTATAGTGAAAGGTAAGGGGTTAGGGAAACAAATAGATTTTCCAACCGCTAATTTGCTAATAAAAGAACCTTATAAATTAATTCCTAAAGCAGGTGTTTATATAGTTAAATCTGTTGTTAATGGAGAAGTGGTTTTTGGGATGATGAATATTGGAATAAATCCAACTGTTGGAGGTAAAAATCAATCTATAGAAATTCATTTTTTCGATTTTAATAAAGAAATTTATGGAGAAAAAGTTAAAATAGAACTTTTAATTCGTATAAGAGATGAGCATAAATTTGCGTCTATAGAAGCTTTGCAAACTCAACTTCATAAAGACAAGTCTATGGCTTTAGAGTACATAAATAAAAATTATGTTTAATCGCCTTTTATTTAAAAAATAGCACTCTAATAGTTTTAAGAATCTATTGAAGCCATTTTATGGGGTGGATTAAGTGTGCATTAATAAATCCCACATTAGATTTGGCTTCTATAAAATGGAATGCATTTAAGTATAGCGGTTGGATTTTACTTTCAAAACAGGATTAAATATCTTTGTAATTCATTAAATTTGTCCCTTAAATTTGATCCAATGCTACAAGTACATTTTATAAGAGAACATAAAGATTTAGTAATTGCACGTTTAGCTAAACGAAAAATTGATGCCAAACAAATGATTGCTGATGTAATTACCTTTGATGAAGACCGAAGACGTTTGCAAACTCAACTCGACAACGCTTTGGCAGAATCAAATTCTTTATCGAAAGAAATAGGAATGTTTTATAAGTCTGGAGAAGTGCAAAAGGCGAATTTATTGAAAGAGAAAACAGCAAAATTAAAGGAAGATACTAAGCAAATAAATGAACAGCTTAATATAAAAGTAGAAGTTTTACAAGAATTGCTTTACAAAATTCCAAATGTGCCTCACGAATCTGTTCCAAAAGGAAATACTGAAGACGATAATGAGGTGATTTTTAGTGAAGGTGAAATACCTGTTTTGCATGATAATGCGATGCCACATTGGGATTTGGCTAAAAAATATAACATTATAGATTTTGAGCTTGGTAATAAAATTACAGGAGCAGGCTTTCCGGTTTACATAGATAAAGGCGCCAAATTACAACGTGCATTAATAAATTATTTTTTAGATAAAAATACAGCTGCAGGTTACAAAGAGGTACAAGTACCACATTTAGTAAATGAAGCTTCAGGTTTTGGCACAGGTCAATTGCCAGATAAAGAAGGGCAGATGTATCATGTAAACGGTAATGGAGATAATTTTTATCTTATTCCAACTGCCGAAGTTCCGGCAACAAATTTATTTAGAGGAGATTTGTTATCAGAAAACGAATTACCTAAAGCAATAACAGCTTATACGCCTTGCTTTCGTCGAGAAGCAGGCAGTTATGGAGCACATGTAAGAGGATTAAATAGATTACATCAATTTGATAAAGTTGAAATATTACGCGTCGAACATCCTAACCGTTCTTATGATGCTCTTAATGAAATGGTAGAACATGTTAAAACTATTTTAAAAGAATTAAAATTACCTTACAGAATTTTAAGACTTTGTGGTGGTGATTTAGGATTTACATCTGCATTGACATACGATTTTGAAGTATTTTCTACTGCCCAAGACAGATGGTTAGAAATTTCTTCAGTATCTAATTTTGAAACATTTCAAGCCAATCGATTAAAGTTGCGTTTTAAGAACAGTAACGGTAAGAGCGAATTAACACACACTTTAAATGGGAGTTCTTTAGCATTACCAAGAGTCTTAGCTGGACTATTGGAGAATTATCAAACCGAAAAGGGAATTATTATTCCTGATGTATTAGTGCCATATACAGGATTTACTATTATCGATTAATTTGTAGTTTTTTTCTTTCAAAATAAATAAAAATATAACTGTTTTACCGATAAAGTATAAAATAAATACGTCGTTCAACGATTTTTTTTGTTTTTCCTTTGATTTTTAAAATATATTGTAGAAGTTAGTGCCACCAAAGCTATTTAACCTACATTATGAAAAATTTTAAACGCATTATATTATTAATAACTTTAGTGGTATTAATAATTAAAGTTGTTTTATAATTGATATTTTGAATTTGCACCAAATCGAATTACAATTATTTTATAATACAAAAGAAAATACCCACGCCGAATATTTGAATCGTATTAGATAACATGATTAATAGCACATTTATTTTGGATGGTAATGCCTGAGCTTTAGTTCAGGCATTTTTTTTATAAAAACATTAGTAAAAACTCACAAACACATTTGTTATATTTACAAAAAATCATATTTATGAGAGCAGTACTGCTTATATATGTTTTCTTAATTTCATCTACAATTGTTTCGCAAAACGAGCAACAAGCCTTTGATTATTTTAATAGTGGAAAGTTCGAAAAGGCATTAATATTGTATAATAAGCTTTATGAAAAAAATAAGAGCAATACTGATTATCTTTTAAAAATAGTAAATATTCATCAGCAGTTAGAGCAATTTAATCTTTCGGAAGAATTATTACAAAATCAAATTAAAAAGAGTAAAGACCCACAATATTCTGTGGAGTTAGGATATAACTTTCAATTAAAAAATGAACAAGAAAAAGCAAATTATTATTATAACCAAGCAATAACTAAAATTGAAGAAAACCCAATTTATGCATTTAATGTTGCAAGAAGGTTTGAGCAACATGCTTTAATAGATCTTGCAGCAACGGTTTATGAAAGGGCGATGCTATTAAGACCAGAATCTAACTATTACATTCAATTAGCACGAATTTATGGAGAGCAAGGAAAGATTGAAAAAATGTTTGTCAGCTATATCAATTTTATTAAAAAAAATACTGCTTATATTATTCAAGCCAAACGAATATTTAGCGAATATATCTCAGAAAATGGAGAAGACGAAAATAATATATTATTACGTAAAGTCTTACTTAAGAAAGCACAAACACAGCCCGATATATTATGGAATCAATTGTTAAGCTGGCTATTTATTCAGCAAAAAGATTACATTAAAGCATTTGCTCAAGAAAAAGCAATATTTAAACGTAAGCAAGAAACCATTATAGGAATTACCGATTTGGCAAACATTACAATTAGCGAAGGCAATAGTGATGTAGCTAAAGAAGTACTTAAGTTTATTATAAACAACGCTTTAGATATAGATGCTGTTCTCAAAGCACATAAAGATTTATTAGAGTTGGAAACTAAATACGCTTCTAAATCGGATTATGTTAAGATAGACAAGACCTATAAAACTTTACTATATGATTTTGGAACGCTACCGCAAACTATAGATTTACAAATATCTTATGCTCATTTCATGGCCTTTTATTTAAATGATCCTGATGCGGCAATAGTCTTTTTAAAAGAGACATTAAAAATAAAAGCGTCTAAATTTATTCAAGCAAAAGTTAAATTAAAACTTGGAGATATTTTGGTTTTTCAGGAAAAATTTAATGAAGCATTAATCTATTTTTCTCAAATTCAAACCAGTTTAAAAAACAGTACAATATCTCAAGAGGCCAGATTTAGAGTTGCAAAAACAAGTTATTATAAGGGTGATTTTAAATGGGCAGAGTCTCAACTTAAAATTTTAAAATCATCAACATCACAACTTATTGCAAATGATGCTTTAGATTTAAAGTTACTTATTTCAGATAATAAATATGAAGACTCTACACAAACAGCTTTAAAATTATATGCTAAAGCCGATTTGTTTTCCTTTCAAAATAAGACAGATAAAGCGATTTCGCTATTAGATAAAATTTTACTAGAACATAAAACAGAAACAATAATAGCACAGGCACTTTTTAAACAAGCGCAATTATTTGAAATCAAACAACAATTTGATAAAGCCTCAATCAACTATAATAACATTATAGCAAACTATCGAGAAGGCTTCTTAGTCGACGACGCTTATTTTGCATTAGCAGAATTGTATGTAAATCATTTAGCACAGCCACAAAAAGCTAAAGCACTATTCGAACAAATCATATTTAATCATGAAGATAGTATCTACTTTGTCGAAGCACGAAAAAAATATAGAGCATTGCGTGGTGATGCGATTAATTAGTTAGCAGTGTTCAGT
>JAGLKH010000322.1 GCA_023141985.1 Flavobacteriaceae bacterium
TTCAGTCTTTTTTAAGAGTGTACAACATATCTTATCTTAAACCCAAATTATGCATTAGAACTTCGTTATGAGGGTTAAAACCACAATAAAATATGACTTTTTATAAGTTTTAGCATAGCAATCGTTCTGGTTAAACTTAAAAAAGTAGTGAAACGTTATATTTTGCAGTGGTTTTAAAATGCAATAGATTTTCTAATGCATAATTTGGGTTAAAGTATTAATTGGTACAGACTAAATTGATTCTAGCAATAAAATCCGTTTTAAATTTTAAAAATCTGTGTTATCTGTGTTCTATTAAAAAATTGTGTCAGTATAATTTAACTTATTAATGAATCTATAAATACTCTATGTATCTTTGCTAAACAACAAACAAAACATATGATTATTTATAACGTAACGATAAATATTGATGAGAGTATTCATGAAGATTGGTTAATTTGGATAAAAGAGCACATTCCACAGGTTTTGGCAACAGGAAAATTTATCGAGGCTAAACTTACTAGGGTTTTAGTTGAAGAAGAAATGGACGGAAAAACATATTCCGTACAATACAGGGCAAAATCAAGAAAAGATTTAGAGGCATATTATAGAGAAGATGCCGAAAGATTAAGACAAGACGGTTTAACAAGATTTTCAGATAAAATGTTAGCCTTTAGGACAGAACTTGAAATTGTTGACGAATACTCTGTGACATTTAATTAATTTGTCATTCCTGCGAAGGCAGGAATCCATATCTTCGTACTTCAAACAATAAATTTCAAACTCTAAAAAAACATTCGTGTATTTGTGGCAAAAGACTATCAGGTAAAAGCAAAAAAATATTTAGGACAACACTTTTTAAACGATGAAAATATCGCTAAAAAAATAGCAGATACTTTAAGTTTAAAAGGATATAAGAAAGTTTTGGAGATAGGCCCGGGCATGGGAGTTCTTACCAAATATTTGCTTCAGAAGGAAATTACAATTTACGTCATTGAGATAGACTCAGAATCTGTAGAATATCTAAAAGCAAATTACTTAAATCTTGCAAATAGAATTATAGAAAAAGATTTTTTAAAGTACGATTTAAAAGATATTTTTAAAGAAGAATCATTTGCAATAATCGGTAATTTTCCATACAATATTTCTACGCAAATAGTTTTCAAAACATTAGAGATGCGTAATCAAATTCCAGAATTTTCCGGTATGTTCCAAAAGGAAGTAGCGCAACGTATTTGCGAAAAAGAAGGCAGTAAAAAATATGGAATTTTATCGGTATTAACTCAGGCATTTTATGATGTAGAATATTTATTTACTGTGCCACCGCAAGTATTTAATCCACCTCCAAATGTAGATTCGGGTGTTTTAAGACTCACCAGAAAAGAAAATTTTACATTGCCATGTGATGAAAAATTATTTTTTAAAGTTGTAAAAACTGCCTTTCAACAAAGACGAAAAACACTTCGTAACAGTTTAAAAACATTCAATTTGAGCGATAATTTAAGAGAAGATGTTATCTTTGGCAAACGTCCAGAACAATTAAGCGTTTCAGAGTTTATTAAACTCACGAGTTTAATTGAAAAAGATATTTAATAAAAAAATTTCTGGTGGAAGAAAACAAAGATAATATCCAATTTCAAATAAGCGATGAGCTTATTGAAAAAGTAGAACATTTAATAGATTCAAAAAGTGATTTTGAAACACTTGAGTTATTAACTGAATTCCACCATGCCGACATAGCTGAGATTTTAGAAGAGCTTAATTTAGATCAAGCTACCTATGTTATAAAACTTCTTGATAGTGAATTGACATCTGAAGTTTTAATAGAACTTGATGATGATGATCGTGAAAAGATTCTTAAAAATCTTTCTGCAAAGGAAATCGCTGAAGAAATTGAAGAGTTAGATTCAGATGATGCAGCCGATATTATTGGCGAACTTCCCGAAGAGCGTCAAGAACGTGTAATCTCTCAAATTGAAGACGAAGAACACAAAGCAGATATTCAAGAGCTATTAGCCTACGATGAAGATTCTGCTGGGGGACTCATGGCGAAAGAACTTGTAAAAGTTAACGAAAACTGGACAGTAATACGTTGTGTTAGAGAAATGAGAGAGCAAGCAGCCGAAGTTACAAGAGTACATTCTATTTATGTTGTTGATGACGATGATAAACTAATAGGAAGATTATCTTTAAAAGATTTATTAGTTGCAAAAACAAGTTCAAATATTAAAGAAATTTATATACCAAAAGTAGATTATGTAAATGTAAATGAAGATGTTGAAGAGGTTGCAAAAGTGATGCAAAAATACAATTTAGAAGCTATTCCTGTCGTAGATAATGAACAAACACTACTTGGTAGAATTACCATTGATGATATTGTTGATGTCATAAAAGAAGAGGCCGAGAAAGATTATCAATTAGCAGCTGGTATTACACAAGAAGTAGAAGCAGATGATAGTATTTTAGATCATATAAAGGCGCGATTACCCTGGTTGGTTTTAGGGCTTTTTGGAGGTTTGGCAAGTGTATTTATACTAGAAGATTTCGAAACATTGATGACAGACCCAAATGTAAAAAAATTGTTCTTTTTTACACCATTAATTGCAGCTATGGCAGGAAACGTAGGGGTGCAATCCAGTGCAATTATAGTACAAGGATTGGCTAACGATGTTGTAAAAGGGAGTCTGTTAAATAGACTATTAAAAGAAATTGGATTGAGCCTAATTAACGGAATAGCTTTAGGAATATTAGTCATTTTTTTCGGGATGTTTTTGAACTACGATATAAACTTTAGTTTAACCATTGCTATTTCAATGCTTTGTGTAATAATTGTAGCAGCATTAATTGGTACTTTTGTACCAATCATTTTAGATAAGAAGGGGATTGATCCTGCTATAGCTACCGGACCATTTATTACGACGAGCAATGATATTTTCGGAATTTTCTTATTCTTCTATCTTGCAAAACTTATTTTAGGGTTTTAATATTTGGGCGTTCCCTTCTTTGCACTTCGTAGCCTTGTACAAAGAAGTGTCAGGCTTTCGCAAGTCGCTCTTTTCAAGGAGCTCCAACAATTGCTCAATCCTTAACGCAAAACTTCGTAATTTTACACTATGAACACAATTAATATTAAAGAAAAATTCTCAAAATTCTCAAAAAACTGGCATCCACATCAAATAGCTGTAGTAGACGATATGCAAGTGCTATTGGCTAAAATAAAAGGCGAATTTGTTTGGCATAAGCATGAAGACGAAGATGAATTGTTTCAGGTCATGAAGGGGACTTTGTTTATGCAATTTAGAGATAGAACAGAAGTTGTAAATGAAGGAGAAATGATTGTGGTGCCTAAAGGTGTAGAGCACAATCCAACTACAAAAGATGGTAAAGAGGTCCATGTACTGCTTTTCGAAAAACTATCGACAGCTCACACAGGAAATGTAAAGCACGAAAAAACACAAACCTATTATCCGGAAATTTGACTTTTGTTATGCTGAACTTGTTTCAGCATCTCATAATACATACTTTTGATTTTAATTAAAAAGATTCCTGCCTTGGCAGGAAGTTATAAAATGAAAATCCTCCATCTCGATAAAAATCACATATTACTTCTAAATCAACTTAAAGATTTAGGCTACACAAATCATGAAGATTATTTTTCATCAAAAGATGAAGTAGAACAAAAAATTCAGGATTATGATGGTATTATAATAAGAAGTCGATTCACAATTGACAAACAATTATTAGATGCAGCAATTAATTTAAAATTTATTGGCAGAGTTGGAGCCGGATTAGAAAATATAGATGTTGCTTATGCTAAACAAAAAGGAGTGTATCTGATTTCTGCTCCTGAAGGTAATCGTAATGCAGTAGGAGAACACACATTAGGCATGTTATTATCTTTATTTAACAAACTTAACAAAGCTGATGATGAAGTTCGAAATGGCAAGTGGTTAAGAGAAGAAAACAGAGGTGTCGAACTCGATGGGAAAACCGTTGGAATTATTGGCTATGGGAACATGGGAAAAGCCTTTGCAAAGAAACTTCGTGGATTCGATGTTGAGGTTGTATGCTATGATATTAAAAACGATGTTGGAGATGAAAATTGCAGGCAAGTATTATTACTAGAATTTCAAGAAAGAGTAGATGTGGTTAGTTTGCATACACCAGAAACATCATTAACGCTTAATATGATTAATACAGACTTTATTAATCAATTTAAAAAACCATTTTGGTTACTCAATACAGCACGAGGAAAAAGTGTGGTCACAAAAGATTTGGTAGAAGCATTACGTTCTGGTAAAATTTTTGGAGCTGGATTGGATGTTTTAGAATATGAAAAGGCATCTTTCGAAGATTTATTTGAAAATGAATCAATGCCAGAAGCTTTTAAATATTTAATCAATGCAGAAAATGTTTTGCTTACACCACATGTAGCAGGTTGGACAGTAGAAAGCAAAGAAAAATTAGCTCAAACCATAGTCGATAAAATAAAAGACAGGTTTTGTTAACTTTATAGAATACTAAAAAGTCAATCAAAATGACATCTAAAGCAACTTCACCAGAGCAATACATAAACGAACTTCCAGAAGATCGGAAAGAAGTTATTTCAAAACTTCGAGACGTAATAAACAAAAATTTACCTCAAGGATTTATAGAAGGAATGGGTTATGGTATGTTGGGTTATGTTATACCACATTCTATTTATCCTGATGGTTATCATTGTTCTCCAGAATTACCATTACCTTTTATGAATTTAGCCTCACAAAAGAATTTTGTGGCTGTTTACCATATGGGAATGTATACTAAAAAAGAAATTTTAGATTGGTTTACATTTGAGTATCCAAAGCATTGTAAATACAAAATGGATATGGGAAAAAGCTGTATTAGATTTAAAAAAATGGATGATATTCCTTATGAGTTAATAGGGAAGTTAGCAGCAAAAATGTCTTCTGAAGAATGGATTGAGGTTTATGAACAAAACATTAAAAAGAAATAATCAGATTCCCTCCTTCGAGGGAATGCAAAAACAAATCAATGAAAAAAAGAGTAACCGGAATAGGAGGTGTGTTTTTTAAAACAAAAGATCCAGATAAAGTTAAAGAGTGGTACGGAAAGCATTTAGGTTTACCGGTAGATGATTATGGTTGCACCTTTTGGTGGAAAGATAAAGAAGGTAACGATTGTTCGACACAATGGTCGCCTTTTAAAGAAGATACGTCTTATTTTCAACCAAGTGAAAAGCAATTTATGATGAATTTTAGAGTAGAGAATTTACATGAATTATTAGCAACTTTAAAAGCCGAAGGCGTTACAATTGTTGGCGAAGTAGAGGAGTACGACTACGGGAAATTTGGATGGATCTTAGATCCTGAAGGCAATAAAATTGAGCTTTGGGAACCTGTAGACAATGCATTTTTATAGACACAAAAACCTTTTATTCTTTTCGTTAAATTTATAAATTAACTGTCATTCCTGCGAATCCCGATAGCTATCGGGAAGGAATCCACAATATTAAATAGAAATTATAATTTATAAGCAATCTTAAACATTACAATTCGTGGTAGAATAAAAGCTATAAATAAATATTTTGAGTTTTTCATTATGTTTTGGTTTTAAAGAAATACCAAGTAATAGGTATAATTATTTTCTGTTTTTGGTAGAAAAGGATTTCTGTCTGCATAGGAATGAATTAAACTTCAATTTGAAAGATTAC
>JAGLKH010000323.1 GCA_023141985.1 Flavobacteriaceae bacterium
TAAAGCATGTGAAAAGCCATAATAATCTTCAGAATTTAGCGGAAACCATTCTTTAGGTTCTATTTCTTTGTAAATATTTAAATCTGCATAAGGAAAGATTACTACAGGAAACTCTAAGCCTTTAGATTTATGAATGGTCATAATTTGAACGGCATTTTTTTCATGTGGAGAAATAACACACAAATTTTCCTTTTGGAAGTCGTAATGCTCTATAAATCCAGATAAACTTGAATTGTTTTTTTGCAAGTAATCTAATACAAAATCCAGAAAGAATTGTACATAAGCATTTGAAGTTTCAACCAGGTTAAAACTATAAATAATGCTTTCTACAGCTTCATAAAAAGGGAGTTGTATAACATCATTATAATTAAAACAAATATCAAACTCATTTAAACCTTCAAAAAAACGATTAATATTAAGCTTTATATAAGAGCTGTAGAACAAGTGTTTATCCGTAATATTTAATTTATGTTCAGTTAAATAAATTAATACTTGTGCTTTTATTTCATTATTATTCGGCTCTAAAACAAATTTTAAAATATTAATAATAAAAGCGACTTCAGGAGAATAAGAAAGCAGCAAAGTTTCTGAAGAAACAATATCAATTCCTTGATTACTTAAAAAATCGGATATTGCTATGCCTTCTTTTTTCTTTCTAACTAAAACACAGATGTCTTTAAACTGAAAACCATTTTTTAAGCAGCTTAATATAGTATCTAAAACTTTTTGTGGATATGCCTCGTCTCGAATATTATCTTTATCTAAATCTAAAAAGCTAAGATTAACATAACCTTGTTTCTTAATAGATGTATTTTGTTTGCTTTGTTTATATAATACTTTGTTTTGGTCATTACTAAAGGCAAAAGTTGATAAGTGTTCAAAAAAAGTGTTATTAAAGTTAATGATTGCTTGATAACTCCGATAATTGGTGGGTAGCTGTTCGGTTATTGGATCGATATTAAAAGGGGTATCATAATTACACAAACCTATAAATTGTTCGGCCTTACCGCCTCGCCATCTATATATCGCTTGCTTAGCATCTCCAACAAGCATTAACGATCCTTTTTCACCTTGTATATTCTCTTGTTCTATTGCATTACCAATTAATGGAATTAAATTTTGCCATTGCAAGACTGAAGTATCTTGAAACTCATCTATAAAATAATGTTGGAATTTTTCACCAATACGTTCATATATAAAAGGCGCAGGCTGGTTTTTTATTTCATTACTAATTATGGAATTAAATTCGGAAATCAATATTAGGTTTCGTTCTTTTTTTAAAGATTCTAATTCTTTATTTATAGAATTTAAGACTGATAAAGGTGTACAGTTTTTATAAAAATTCTTTAAAAATTTAAGATGATAAGCCTTTAGCTTTGTTTTGTTAAAAGCCAGGGCTATTTGTGGTTGAATTTCGTTAATTATTGAAGCAATATCAGCATCTACTCTTTTTGGATAAAGGGTTTTTGTCTCGATATCTTCTTGCCATTTAGAATTAAAACTTATATCGAATTTTTTATCTACTAAGTTTTTAAAATATTTTGGCAAATAGCTATTTGAAAAATCATTAAACTCTAAACCACATTCTTCAATTAAGGAAAGTACAGCTTTAGCTTCTTTAATTATTATGGCTTCAGAAAATTTCATCCTTTCTTTTAAAAGAGACTTAAGCATTTTAAAATCTTCTAAAGATTTGTCTTTAAGGGTTTCTATAAAAGGAATGTCGTTTTCGCTTATAAGGAGTTTGGCTATTTTATAAAAGTCTAAAGAAAGATCCCAGCTTTTATCATCATCAGCTTTTTCAACAGCAAAATCTATTAAGGTTTTGGTCATTTCTTCATTACTTCCAGCTTTAGAAATAAGATTATCAACAGCTTCATTAAGCAAAGACTCCGTGTCGAGTTCGACTTCAAAATTCATAGGAAGTTTCAAGTCGTAAGCAAAAGTTCGTATTAACTTTTGTGTAAACTTATCAATAGTAGAGATGTCGAAAGCGGAATAATTATGAACTATATTATTTAAAAGGGTTTTAGATTTAAGATGAAGAGATTTTGGTTCAATTGATAATTCTTCGCAAATAGAATTAAACATACTATTAGGAGTCGAAAAAATTGCTTTGGATGAAAATTGTTTTAAAGCATCTATTATACGCTCCTTCATTTCTCCAACAGCTTTATTTGTAAACGTAATTGCTAAAACATTTTTATATGGGTTTTTGGCAGAAGATTTAAATAAAACTTTTAAATACTCTTTTACCAGGGTAAAGGTTTTGCCGCTTCCAGCTGATGCGTTATAGATATGAAAAGAGGTAGAATTCAACAAAGAAAAATTTTATACCAAAATAGGTATTCTTAATAACTTATTAATGTAAAAGACAAACCTTTATTGTAAATTTGGATAAAATAAACATTAACAAAAAACAAAATATTATGGCTTTCGAATTACCAAAATTAGGATACGCATACGATGCTTTAGAGCCGCATATCGATGCTCGAACAATGGAGATACATTACACAAAACATCATAACGGTTATACAAATAACCTAAATAATGCTATTGCAGGAACAGATTTAGAGGGAAAATCTATTGAAGATATCCTTGTTAATTTAGACATGAATAACAGCGCAGTAAGAAATAATGGTGGCGGATTTTATAATCACTCGTTATTTTGGAGTGTTATGAATCCAGAAGGAAAAGGATATTTATCGGGAGAATTAAAAGACGCTATAGAAGCAGAATTTGGTTCGACAGATACATTTAAAGAGGTATTTACTAAAGCAGCTGCAACACGCTTTGGTTCTGGCTGGGCATGGTTATGCGTACATAAAGGAGGAAAAGTTGAAGTGTGCTCTACACCAAATCAAGATAACTCTTTGATGCCAGGAATTGGTTGTGGCGGCATACCAATTTTAGGATTAGATGTTTGGGAACATGCATATTACTTAAATTATCAGAATCGCAGACCTGATTATATCAATGCTTTTTTAAATGTTATTAATTGGAACGAAGTTGAACGAAGATATGCAAACGCAAAATAGGGTTTCCAGGAAACTTTATTAAAATAAAAAAGGTGAACGAGAGTTCACCTTTTTTGCCCCAAATCTACCATAAACTTAACCTACTTATGTTATGGTACATCAAATATAATATTGCTTTTGTATAAATGTTAAATTTATTAGACCAAATACTAATAAATTAGGCTAACCGTTATTAAGTTGATAAAATTTAAAGAAATGTCCAATAAAAAAAGGTGAACGAGAGTTCACCTTTTTTTGCCCCAAATCTACCATGAACTTAACCTACTTATGTTATGGTGGCACTAATTTATATGTAATTTGTTTAATGCCTATAAATAATAGACGAAATGCATTTTTTTTAGTTTAAATGCTAATAATTCAGTTTAAATGCTAATAATTTGTTTTTTTCTAATAAGCTCTTTCTTTGTTTCCTTCGTAAAAATTTATAAAAGCCCTGTTAACCACCCTGTTACCTCCAGCGGTAGGATAGTTACCAGTAAAATACCAGTCTCCTAAATTTTTTGGGCATGCTTTATGTAAATTAGAAATTGATTGAAAAATAATTTTAACCGTTGCATTAATTGATTTATCTCCTAGTAGTTCGGAGATTTTATCTGAAATTTGTTCAGCAGTATAAGGGTTGTAAAGTTCTTTTACAAAGTTCTTTACATCTTTGTCTTCGAGATTTACTTGTGCTTTACACTTCTTATAAATGTCTTCAACTATGTGATATTGATTGTTGTCTTTCAGCAATTCTAAGGTAGCTCTAAATGCAATTAAACTTTCAAGATTTGCCATGTCTATACCATAACAATCCGGATAGCGAATTTGTGGTGCAGAGGAGACAACTATTATTTTTTTAGGATTTAATCTATCCAGCATTTTTAAGATACTCTTTTTTAAAGTTGTCCCTCTTACAATACTATCATCTATAATAACGAGATTATCATTAGGTTTAATTACACCATAAGTAACATCGTAAACATGAGCCACTAAATCGTCTCTGCTGCTATCTTCTGTAATAAAGGTTCTAAGCTTTACATCTTTAATTGCTATTTTTTCAATTCGTGGGCGCTGAGAAAGTATTTCGGTTACCTTTTCGGAAGATAAAGAACGCTTACCTTCAAGTATAGTTTCTGTTTTTCTTTTGTTTAAAAATTCATCAACTGTTTCAGTCATTCCAAAGAATGAGGTTTCAGCGGTATTTGGTATAAATGAAAAAACAGAATTTTTAATATCGTAATCGATAGCTTCTAAAACTTTTGGCATTATTAATTTGCCAAGTAGTTTGCGTTCTTTATAAATTTCAGAATCACTTCCACGAGAAAAATAAATACGCTCAAACGAACATGCTTTTCTTTCTAACGGCTTCAATATTTCCTTAATAGCTACTTCACCAGATTTTTTGGTAATAATAGCATGTCCAGGATCTAATTCTTTAACATCATCAAAGGCAACATTAAAAACGGTTTGAATTACCGGACGCTCAGAAGCTACAACAACAACTTCATCATCCTTGTAATAATAAGCTGGACGAATTCCTGAAGGATCTCTAAGCACAAAGGAATCTCCGTGACCTAAAAGTCCGGCCATGGCATAACCTCCATCCCAATTTTTGGCGGCCTTTCTTAATATTTTAGTAATGCTTAATCGTTCAGCAATTAATGGTGAGCATTCATTTTTGCTGTATCCTTCTTTTTTTAGTGCTTTATATATTTTACTGACTGCATCATCCAAAAAATGACCAATTTTTTCCATAATAGTAATAGTGTCGGTATATTCTTTTGGATGTTGCCCTAATTCTACAAGATTATTAAATAGCTCCTTTACATTGGTCAAATTAAAGTTTCCGGCTAAAATTAAATTTCTATGCATCCAATTATTTTGTCTTAAGAAGGGATGTACACTTTCTGGACTATTTTTACCAAACGTACCATAACGCACATGACCTAAAAGCAATTCGCCTATATATGGAATATTTTTTTTTTGAAGTTCGATGTTGTCTGTATATTCAGGATGCTCGGCTAGCTCTCTGTTTATTCTCTCATTAATTTGAGAGAAGATATCCTGAATAGGTTGTTGTGCAATCGAGCGGACTCTACTTATGTAGCGTTCACCCGGCTTAGTGTTTAATTTAATGCTTGCAAAGCCCGCACCATCTTGTCCTCGATTATGCTGCTTTTCCATCATTAAGTACATTTTATTTACACCATAAAACGCACTACCATATTTTTCTTTGTAATATTCTAATGGTTTTAAAAGCCTTATGAGGGCAATTCCGCATTCATGTTTTAAAGCATCGCTCATTATTGTTTGTTCGTTTTAAAGTATGAGTTTTCCACTTTCGTGGAAATAAAAAAACGCACTCAATTTTGAGTGCGTTTTTTTATGTTAATTCTATTTCAAATTGAGTTAAAGCTTTAAATTGATGTAATCGCTTTTGAACCTCTTTATTTGAAAGATCTTCCATTCGCTCAGTCCCAAATTTTTCTACACAAAATGAAGCCAATGTCGATCCATATATAATAGCCTTTTTCATATTATCAAAAGAGATATCTCCGGTTTTTGCAATGTAACCGGCAAATCCTCCTGCAAAAGTATCTCCCGCACCAGTTGGGTCAAAGACCTCTTCCAGTGGCAATGCAGGTGCATAAAATACATTATCATCGTTAAATAATAAAGCACCATGTTCTCCTTTTTTAATCACTACATATTTTGGTCCCATTCTATGAATTTTTCTTGCAGCTACTAATAGCGAATATTCTCCGGTAAGCTGTCTGGCTTCTTCATCATTAATAGCAATGACATCTATTTTTTTAATAACTTTATAAAGATCCTCTAAAGCATTATCCATCCAAAAATTCATAGTATCTAAAATCACTAGCTTGGGTTTAGTTTCCATTTGTTCAAGAACTCCAAGTTGTATTATTGGGTGTAAGTTACCAAGCATTACAACCTCAGCGTTTTTGTAATATGTAGGCACAACCGGATTAAAATCTGCTAAAACATTTAGTTCGGTAACAAGAGTGTCGCGAGAATTCATATCGTTATGATACTTCCCTTTCCAAAAGAACGTTTTACCTCCTTTTACAATTTTAACACCAGAAATATCAATGTTTCTATTTGATAGTAAGTCTAAATATTTTTGAGGAAAATCGTCTCCAACAACCGAAACTATGGATGTATCAATATTAAATTGCGCTGCAGCTAAACCTATAAAAGTTGCTGCACCACCAAGTATTTTATCCGTTTGTCCAAAAGGAGTCTCGATAGCATCAAAAGCTACTGTGCCAACAATTAATAATTTACTCATAAAGAGGCTTAAAAATTCAGTGCAAACTTACGTAAAATTTATTCTGTAAAAAAGAGATAGTTGTGCTTGTATCAAAATTTATTTTCTTCCAAAATCGGCAGGTATTTCTCCCCAGGCTTTGGTTTCCCATTTTACAA
>JAGLKH010000324.1 GCA_023141985.1 Flavobacteriaceae bacterium
CTTTCCATAATAGTATTATAAAATCCTGCTGCTTTAGTCATGTTTCGAGGAACCAGAACAAGAACTCCTCTAACTAAATTAATTATTCCACCAAGTTGCGAACCGGAATGCCAAATACCTTCTAATCTATGCCCACGGGTTCTAATAATTACCGGAGCTTTTTGTTTTCCCTTTGTTCTGTAATGGAGTGTTGCTAAATCGTCGCTAATTATTTGAAGTGCATACATTAAATAATCGAGATATTGTATTTCAGCAATAGGGCGTAATCCACGCATTGCCATACCTATACCTTGACCAAGAATAGTAGCTTCTCTAATACCAACATCTGCTACTCGTAATTCGCCATATTTTTCTTGTAGACCTTCTAAACCTTGATTGACATCACCAATATTTCCGGCATCTTCACCAAACACTAAAATTTCAGGGTATTTATTAAAGAGGTAGTCAAAATTATCTCTTATAATAATACGTCCATCAACATTTTTAGTATTATCGCTATAAGTGGGTAAAACTTCTTTTATTTTTAATGCATTAGAGTTAGACTCGCTATAAAGGTGAGAACTGTATTTGGGTTGATGTATTTCAAAATAGCTGTTTATCCAAGCTTTTAATTGCTCTTTTTCAGTTGAATCATCGAATGTAATATATCTTAATACTTTACGAGCTGCAGCTAAAATATCTTTTCGAACAGGCTCTATAATGGCATTTAAATCGCTTATTATTTTATTAATAAAAGCACTATTTGAAGAGTTTTCAACAAGGTTTAATAATAAATGATTAAGTTCTATACGATCGTTTAATACTGGAGTTACAAAAGCATTCCATGCGGCCTTTTTGCCATCTCTTACTTCTTTTTTGAGTTGTTTTTCTAAATGAATCAATTCTTCTTCAGTTGAAATATTATTTTCAATCATCCATTGACGCATTTTTACAATACAGTCAAATTCTTTTTCCCATGCTAAACGGTCTGGGTCTTTGTAACGTTCATGTGACCCGGAAGAAGAATGTCCTTGAGGTTGCGTTAAATCTGATACATGGATTAAAACAGGAACATGGTCTTCGCGAGCAATCTTTGAAGCTTTTTGGTAAGTATCTATTAAAGAAGGATAATCCCAACCTTTTACTCTTAAAATTTCATAACCATTGAGATTATCATCACGTTGAAATCCTTTTAATATTTCAGATATATTTTCTTTAGTGGTTTGATATTTTGCATGAACAGAAATTCCATATTCATCGTCCCATACACTTATAACCATTGGTACTTGTAAAACACCTGCAGCGTTAATAGTTTCAAAAAACAGACCTTCACTTGTACTTGCATTACCAATAGTTCCCCAAGAAATTTCATTTCCATTTATAGAAAAGTTAGTAGGATTAATTTCTTTACTTTTTCTATAAATTTTAGAAGCTTGTGCTAAGCCTAATAATCGTGGCATTTGGGATGCAGTAGGAGAGACGTCTGCACTAGAATTTTTTTGCTTGGTAAGATCTTTCCAATTATAGTCATTATCTAAACTATGTGTACCAAAATGTCCTCCCATTTGTCTACCAGCAGTCATAGGATCAGCATTGATATCAGGATGACCATATAAACCAGCAAAAAATTGTTGAATAGTAAGTTCCCCAATTGCCATCATAAAGGTTTGATCTCTATAATAACCAGATCGAAAATCTCCATTTTGAAATGCTTTTGCAAGAGCTAATTGAGGGACTTCTTTTCCATCGCCAAAAATTCCAAACTTCGCTTTACCCGTAAGAACTTCGCGTCTTCCTAATAAACTACATTCTCTACTGGTTACAGCTATAGTGTAATCGTTAATGATTTCCTGTTTAAAATCATTGAAAGAAATGTTTGAAGTTACATTAGGGTTTGTTTGCATTTAATAATGATAAGTTAGGCTGCAAATTTACTTAATTTTTATGATTTTAACAATGTCAATAGTTGTTAAAAATATTTCAAATCTTCAATTAAAACGGCTGTTTTATAACAATAATGTATTAAAAAATAGAAAATACAATTTCCATTAAGAATAATTCAAAAAAATAGAAAATACAATTTTTAATACCATTTACGCCTGAATAAACCTAATAATACTTCAGGGTCTACAGTAAACACAAAACGTATTTTTTGATCATAATTATTTTGACCAATTTCCCATCCTAATTTTGAATATATTGGGAAGTAAATCTCAAAATAATCGGTTACAAGATTTAAGCGTATTCCGGAATCGTAAACAAAGGTTGCGTTTTGGTATTTATTTTTTACAACACCAATATCTCCATAAGCTTGTACATATTTCCAAAGCGTTGTACTTAAATTAAATGTAGAAATCCATTGGTTAGCAAAAGGGGTGTCTAATTTTGATTTAAAACCGCCTTCGGCAATAATTAATTGCTGACTAAAAATTCCTGAAGCTTCCGATCGTCCTAAATAATTATAATCAAACAAATAATCTGTTGGCCTATCTAATGCAAAACTAAAAAAGTCTGTATTTGTTGGATTGTTATTATATAAAAAAGTACCAGCAAAAAAGCGAATATTTAATTGTCGGTTACTTTCAAATAATTTTCTATATTCATAGTTAAAAGACAGTTTTCCAAAGTCTTTCGAGAGCTGAAAGTCTGTAAACCATTTGTAATAATTTATTAGACCCGGATTGGTATTAATATACCTGGCATTGAATACTTTGTAATCTGGCTCTGTATTATCAGAGATGTTATTTATATCCACATCTCTCGAAATATCAATATATCTAAAATTTAAGGCTTGAAATTTATTTGATCTAAAGTCAGCCTCATCTCTAAAACTAAAAGTCAAGAAAGGAGTGATGCTTCTAACAAATAAATCGGGAGCAAACGAAGCATATTTACCAGTAAGACCATAAGTTATATTATAAAGGTTTGTATCTTCAAGATATTGAAGGTAGGATATTGTTCCAGCACCTGTTAAAGACTTGGATTTTGTACCATATTGAGGAGAAAACCTATAATTAAATCCTTTTCTTAATAAGGTTTTATTATGAAATTTTGCTCCTAAAGTTAAACCATCATAGATATTTCTAAATTCTATTAAAGGCATTATAAAAATTTGATTATAATAAGGATCTTCAGCATCTTTTACAAGCCTTAATTGAAATGGTTTATTGTTGAAAAAGAAACCTTTTAAAGATTTCCAATTGTCTCTTAGGTTGTATTCAGGAATGGTATTGTCGTAGTTTAACACCAATTTATTGGCATTTCTTCTTGGTATGGTTAATGTTTTTTTACCATTAACCGTATTTATCCAGGTTTTAGATATAATGGAATCATCATTGAGAGTAAATAATGATACAGGCATTTTGTTTTTGCGCTTATTCTTTATTGTTAAAGTAATAGAATCTTCAGATTTTTTAACATTTTTAATTTTAAAGTCTATCTTTTTTCTTGTGGTTAGATAATCTTCAAAAAACCAATCTATATTTTTTGTTGTTTGAGATTTCAGAAAAGTTTCAAAATTTTTAGCAGAAGTGTTTTTTAATTTGTTTTGATTTAAAAAAGACTTAATTGTTCTTTCTAATATATCTGAATTTACATAATCGTCCAGGTATTTTAGTCCAACACCGGCTTTGTATTTGTTTGCTAAATTTTTATTGAATTTTAAAAGCGAATCTTTTCGCATATTTAGTGGCTGATCTCTATTTGTTCGGGCCATATGCATATAGATAATTCCATATTGTTCGTTAAACTTTAAATCGGAAATATGAAAAGAGCGAATTCCCCAAGTGTTTGCCAATGAACCCAAAAGTTTCATATCAGGATAATAGTCTTCAATATATTTTATCAGGAAATAAATTTGTAACCCATCTTTTAACCACTGCTCTTTTCTTGGATTGATAAGTAGTGTGTTATCTAAGTAGTTGTTTAATGTACTTTTTAATAATTTTATTTCAAATTGAAAATTCTTGGGAAAAGGTCTAATAAATTCCGGTAATTGATTTAAACCATAAATAGGATCTTTTTTGGTATCAATTTCGGTAACAATAAGTTTTTTATGAGGATATTCTCCTAAATATTTAGTGATATAATGGGTAATTTTATCTGTAATTAAAGCCTTTTGGCTCTCCTCCAAACCTTTTTCACTAATATTAGAAAGAATTGAAAAATTATCGGTTTGTACCGTTTTATAAATCGGTAATTTGTTTAAAAACAATTTGCTGTCAATACGATCTTTTCCAGTAAGGTAAACGGTTTGAGTATTTGTATTTTGAATTGTATTTGTGAGATCTAATTCAGAAGTAAGAATATAGTTTTTTGGAAATTCTATTTGTAAATTAATATCTGCTTTTGGCACATAAAGATCATCTAAATTTTTATTGCTATAGTAATGCCAAGTACCATTGTATTTTGCCGGAGTGATATACCAGTATTTTAAATTATAATCTTGAAAAGGTGTTACACCATATTGTGTAAACTTATCTTTGGGTATTTGAATAGTATAAATTAGTTTTAGATTATAACTGCTATTTGGCAATAATAAATTTGCTAATTCTACTTTTATTACATCAGGATGTAACTCTAAACGCTCAAATAATAAATTTGTACTATTATTGTTAGTTAAGGCTGTTATTACTGTGTAACCTCTATCTTCATTTTCTGCAAAATGAAAATTGTTATTGTATTCTTCAGAAAAACGTTTAGCTAATGGTGTGCTTTTTGTAGAGTAGCTATCATTCCAATTATTTAAGTAAATGGTTTTTAAAGTATCTTTAGAAGTGTTTTTATAGACTATTTCTTGACTTATAAGAATTTGATTGTTTTCAATATCGAATACAGCGTCTATGTCAATTTTATTTTGACATACAGCACTAAATTGCCATAGCGAAAGTATAAGTAGGTATAGTTGTTTAATTTTCAATCCGATTTAATAAATTTTAATGGTTTTAAATTATTGTTTGAGGCCACAACATAATATATGCCATTTGTTAAATTAGATACATTTAGTTGTAAAAGGTTTATATTTTGTGTTTTATAATTTGCTATTTTTTGTCCTAATATATTATAAATAAAAACAAAATCACTTTTAAAAGTATTTGTATCAATTTTTATTGAAAGCTTATTTTTTACAATATTGCTACCAATAATACTAAACGTTTGCTTAAAATTAAAATTATTCGTGTTTAATGTTTCATTGGTTTGTAATTTTAAAGTTATAGGTAAATGATCGCTCATATTGTAGAGTGCATTTCTAATAGTTACATCAAAATCGCTTCCATCACAATTAATAGAATTTATTTCCTGATTATAGCAGTTTATATTTCCATTGTTTCCAAAAACCTGATATGAATCATTTACATAAAAGATATCAGGATTTGTTAGTATGTTTTCTGAAGTTAAAATAAAATCGAAGCGATCATCAAACCCTCCACCAGCTCCACCTAAAATATCTGTTGCCCTGGTAGATTGAGAAAAAACATCTAAATAAGTAGTGTTATTATGCCAATTACCAACTTTATTTGCAGGATCTACAAATGTGATATTGTTTGTTAGGTCTGTTAGTTCGCCAAAAGC
>JAGLKH010000325.1 GCA_023141985.1 Flavobacteriaceae bacterium
ACAATAATTGCTATTAAAAGTTTCTTTTTCATTTCCTTTAGAAAAAAAAATGATTATTAAATTAGAAATTAATTCTTGATCCATGTTGCTTATAGAAAGAATCTAAGATTTCTATAACTTCATCTTCTGTATCAACAAGATGTATTAAATCTAAATCGGTTGCGTTAATATTTTCAAATTTTTCAAGTAGTGTACCTTTAATCCAATCTATTACTCCTATCCAGAAACTTGTTCCAACCATTATGATAGGGAATTTTTCAATTTTTTTAGTTTGAATTAGTGTCATTGCTTCAAAGAGTTCATCTAAAGTGCCAAAACCTCCAGGCATCACTACAAAACCTTGAGAGTATTTAACAAACATAACCTTACGTACAAAGAAATAATCGAAATCTAAATTTTTGTTCGAATCAATGTATGGATTGTCATGTTGTTCAAAAGGCAATTCAATATTTAAACCAACCGAGATTCCTCCGGCAAGATGGGCTCCTTTGTTTCCTGCTTCCATAATACCCGGACCACCACCGGTAATTATACCATAACCGGCTTCAACAATTTTTTTAGCTATATTTTCTGTTAATTTGTAATACTTAGTATTTGGTTTTGTTCTTGCCGATCCAAATATAGATACACATGGCCCAATACGACTCATTTTTTCAAACCCATTTACAAACTCTCCCATGATTTTAAAAATTGCCCAAGAGTCGTTTGTTTTTATCTCATTCCATCCTTTAGGATGCTGCTGTTTTTTCATGTGTTTTAATTTTAGTAATTATTAGCTAATTATAAAATTAAGAACCCATGCAATTACCTGTTGCACTGGTTCTTTTATAAATAAATTTAATAACGTGCTAATTTAATTCTTTTTTAAGGAATTGAGCAGTATAACTCCTTTTGTGTTTAACGACATCTTCGGGCGTACCTACAACTACAATTTCACCACCACCTTTACCGCCTTCGTATCCAATATCGATAATATAATCTACGGTTTTAATAACGTCTAAATTATGTTCAATAATTATAACTGTATTTCCTTTGTTTACAAGTTTGTTTAGTACTAGCATAAGCACTCTAATGTCTTCAAAATGAAGTCCGGTAGTAGGTTCGTCTAAAATATAGAATGTGTTTCCTGTGTCTTTTTTAGATAATTCTGTTGCTAATTTAATACGTTGTGCTTCGCCACCAGATAGCGTAGTACTTTGTTGACCAAGAGAAATATATCCTAAGCCTACATCTTGTATGGTTTTTAATTTTCTATAAATTTTTGGTATATGTTTAAAAAAAGGAACGGCTTCATCTATGGTCATATTAAGAACATCGCTAATCGATTTTCCTTTGTAACGAATTTCTAATGTTTCTCGATTGAACCGTTTGCCCTGGCAGGTTTCACATTCTACATATACATCTGGAAGGAAATTCATTTCTATAACACGTAAACCACCACCTTTGCATGTCTCGCAGCGACCACCTGTAACATTAAAGCTAAATCGCCCAGGTTTATAGCCACGAATCATTGCTTCAGGTATTTTGGCATATAAGCTTCTTATTTCGCTAAAAACACCAGTATAAGTAGCTGGATTACTTCGCGAAGTAATCCAGCTACTTATACTGGTGTTTTTAGCGAAATAAGAAGCTTATATGCCAAAATACCTGAAGCAATGATTCGTGGCTATAAACCTGGGCGATTTAGCTTTAATG